>JAZUMX010000120.1:0-7843 GCA_045603865.1 Thermoguttaceae bacterium | reverse complement strand
GGATTGATAATCGAAACTTTATCTTTCGTAAACGGAATGACAAGACTGGCGTCGTCTGTACTGCGCGTCATGCGGGTCATATCCAGAAGGAAATCGTTGTCGCCCTCATCCTCTTCCAAATCGTCTTCCTCTGAATCGTCTTCGTTATCCGCCGCAGCGTTATTGTCCGGCTGTTGTTTGATTTCCAGCTTTTGGAGAATGTCGTCCGCCATGGCGCCGACGTCGGGGTCAGCGCTGTCTTTGTTTGCTGCGTCGTTGATTTCTTCTACTGCGGCGCCGTTCTCTTTTTCCTCTTTTTCTCGAGCTTCTTTCTTTTTCAAGTCGACTTCGACCGCGTCGATATACGAAACCTGAATTTGAGCGATCGGGGTTCCGGGCTTGAGCTGTCGGGAAACTTCCAGTTCAAACAGCTCTGAATAGACGCTTTTTTCGGGAAGACTGAATCGATAAAAATAGTATACGGTTGATTTGTCCCGGAGCGTTTTGGAACCGAGAATTCTGGCGGTGGATTTAACCAGCGTTACATTGGGAGGGAGCGTAAGGATGAATTTGTTGTCGAACGCGGCGGAGGCGGCAATGTTGGACTTTTCCAGAGCCGTCATAAGAATCATCGCCAGTTCCTCCGCCTGACCGATATGATGGTATTGTCCCTGAGCGCCTTTCGCCAGCGATTCCAGCAGAGGGTTGTCGTAGTCCAAGCCGATGCAAATAACCCGGACGTCCGCCTCGAGCAGTTTTTTCCCAACTTCGTTCATGAACAGAGGCGTTTCTTCCGATTCGCCGTCGCTGATAACGATCAAACAGTTTTCGTAGTTCGTTCCGGCGTTTGCCAGCAAGGCGGTTCCTCCCGCTTTGACGCCGGAGAATAAACAGGTTCCGCCCTCGGAAATGATGCTGTTGATTCCCTTTTGAAGCAGACCGGAATTGGCTCCGCCGATTTGAGCGAACGGCAACACGGTTTTCGCCTGATCGCTGAATACGGTTATCGAAACGACGTCGCCGGGATACAGGTTGTTGAGAATCGTCAGCATCGCTTTTTTCGCGCTTTCCAGCGGCTGACCGGACATTGAACCAGAGTTGTCCAGAACAAAACTGACGTTGAGCGGTTGACGCTGAACGGGTTCAATGACCGTCTTTTTCTTTTGGTACGTTTCCGAGAACGTCGCTTCAACGAAAACGGTCTGTTTGCCCTGAACGCCCAGACTTTTCGTTGGGGACGACAGTTCCACCTTGCACATCTGCCCAAACAGCGGACTGACAGCAAATAATAATAACGTCGTCAGGAGAATTCGGCGAGAGCTTATCATTTTTTCTTTGATTTCCGATATAGGATATTGTAGCGTTATAAGAACGCTTTGACAAGGGGAGATACGCAAATTTTTGGGCAAGAAAATTTGAATTAAGCTTTTAGCTTCTAGCCCTTTTATTAAGCTACTAGCTATTAGCTACTAGCCATTAGCTTGTGCATTTGTAATTCTCGGCGATATTTTTAAAGCCTGAAACTAAAATAAACAAGCTAGAAGCTAGCGGCTAGAAGCTAATAGCTTAATCTCCCTATTCCCTATTCCCTATTCCCTAATTACCCATGAAATCTCTGATTACTACAATAATACTGTTAATTATATCCAACCTGTTTATGACCTGGGCGTGGTACGGGCATCTGAAATACCTGAAAGACAGGCCGCTTATTATTGCGATTCTGGTTTCATGGGGAATTGCTCTGTTTGAATACATGGTTCAAGTCCCGGCAAACAGAATTGGAGACGCCAACGGGATTACTTTGCCGCAGCTGAAAATCATGCAGGAAATTATTACGTTGTCGGTCTTTGCGCCGTTTTACGTGATGGTTTTCAATAAATCCCTTGGTTGGAACTACGTCGGCGCGTGCGCCTGCATGGTTGGCGCGGTTCTGTTTGTTTTTCTGGGTAAATAAAAATCTGAGTAAAAAAAGAAAACCTGCGGTTGGAAAACAATCCAGACCGCAGGCGATAGTTAAATTGAATCTGTTGTTGCAGAATCAGTTCTTGTCTTCAAAGAAGACGCGTTGGGCTTTGCCCGCCTGACGCGGGAGTTCTCCCGGTTTGAAGACGTCGCCCTTGGGCGAGAATCCCAGCGTTTCCTTGAGCTTCTTTTCGACCATGTAGCCGGTAACGCCTTCTTCCGCCTCGACGTTAATGTGAACGTCTTTGACGCCGTGGTTGTTCTCGATAATAATCTGATACTGCGGGTGAACGCCCGGGATTTCCAGCAGGGCTTGTTCTACCTGTGACGGGAAGAAGTTGACGCCCTTAACGATGAGCATGTCGTCCAGACGCCCGGTAATTGGCGCAATACGGATGTGAGAACGACCGCAGACGCATTTTTCTCTGCTCAAAACTCGTGACAGGTCGCCGGTGCGGAATCGAATGACCGGCAGGGCTTCTCTGGTCAAAGATGTAACAACGACTTCGCCCTGTTCGCCGTCGGTGCAGGTTTCGTTGGTTCCCGGCTTGAGGATTTCCACAATGTAATGGTCTTCCCAAACGTGAATTCCCGAGTGATCCGGGCAGTCCTGCCCCAGCGTGCCGACGCCGCCGGTTTCCGTCATGCCGTAGATGTCGAACGCGTCGATTCCGAAGCCCTCGGAGATTGTCTTTTTCATGTTCGTCGAGAACATTTCAGCGCCGAAGATGCCGATTTTCAAATCCGGCAGCGTTTCGTTCATTTGCGCCAGAACTTCCAGAATTCGAGGACCGTAGGAAACGACCGCTGTCAAAATTTTGGTGTTGAACGCCTTGGCAAGACGAATCTGTCGTTCTGTATTTCCGGAACTGGCGGGAACGATAAACAATTCCGCCTGACGCGCGCCGTGATACATGCCGAAACCGCCGTTAAAGAGCCCAAAAGTTGGGGTGATCTGGCAAACGTCGCCGGGCTGAGCGCCAGCCATTTTGTAACAGCGCGCCATGCATTCTCCCCACTGATGGATGTCGTTGTTGGTGTACGGCATAACAACCGGCGTGCCGGACGTTCCGGACGACTGGTGCATTTCTCGAATCTGATCTTTCGGAACGCAGCACATTCCCAATGGGAAGTATTCTCGGAATTCCTTTTTGTTCATCGTCGGCAGGACGGTAAGATCGTCCAGACCGCGGAACGTATCCGGATTGACGTTGGCTTCGTCCAGGCGCTGTTTGAAAACGTCGTTATGAGTGTAAATCCATTTGACAACTTTCTTTAACCGCTCGTCCTGCAGTTGGGTTAATTCAGAACGGGATAAAGTTTCTTCTTTTTCGTTATGAAACATAATTAAACAGGGGTATGGGGGAAAATGAAAAAAAGTTAGCTGTCAGCAACAGGTCTTCAAAACGAATGACGTAACGAATAACCTCCTGCTAACAGCTAACAACCAATGATGACGTTAAATTGTCAACCGTAAATATTAGTAACTCGTTCCGGAACCAGTCGGGACGTTTCCTTCCGTTTCTGTACCGTCAACATAGTTGAAAATACGAACGTTGGCGATGTAGGAGAACATCGGAACGCTGGTAATTCGGACGTAACGGCGGTCAGCGGAAACAACCGCCTGAGCCATGAGGTTGGTGCCGGTCGGCAGGGTAATAATCTGCGGCTGATAGCCAACAGCGCCCTGACGGAAGTAAGGATTGTAATAACGTCCTTCTTCAGCCGCCTGGTCTGCGTTGACAAAGCCGTCGAGCTTCGCCATTGCATTTGGATCAAACGCTTGAGCCAATTGTTGAGCCAAAATCGCTCTGTTGACCTGGTTGTTGACTGCGTTGGCAATAACCTGCTGAGAAGCCGCGGTTCGGCGTCCGTCGTGCAGAGTGAACATCATGCCAGCGGCGTCGTCTTTGAGCTGAATGTATCCAACCATCGGCTTTTTGCCCTTGAGGGAGTTCAGGTCGTCGGCATTGACGTGAGTATAGAGTTCAACTTTGACCTTGCCCCCAATGACTTCGCCCCAAAGCTTTTTGATTGCCAAGCGATAATCGCCGTTAAATCCCTTCGGGCAGACGTAGGTTTCAGACATGGCTTTGTTGTTTTTGCCAAGCTGACCCGCGTGGGCGTCTCCGAGGAAGAATCCGCCGGCAGGAGTCTGAATGTTTTTCATTGAGCAAACCGTTCCGCCGGGTTCTTCGACGGCAATGTCGATATCCGCCTGACCAGCCCAGGAAACGCGAATGATGCAGTCGCGCTGTTTGGCGTTATTGATCGCTTCCTGGAATTCTTTGGCTTCCTGCTTCTTGTTTTCAGCCATCAGGTCAGCAACAACGCTGTTGGCGACGTCGTTGGCTTTGTCATACAAGTACTGCTTGTCTTCCTGCCACGCCAGGGAAAGGATTCCCAGCGACGCCCATTTTTTCGCTTCGCGATTGTTGGTAATAGAAGCGATTGGCAGGGCTTTTTCGTAGGGTTCTGACATTTCAGGATTGTTCTTTGCAATTTCGTGAAGAACTTGCAGAGCGCGATCGTGCAGACCAATGCGCTGCATGTACAGGGCGATTAAAATCATCGTTTGAGCGTCGTCGCTGAATTCAACCGCCGACATGAGCGTGCGTTCGTATTCAGACTGCGGACGTCCAGCGCAAAGCTGCGCCAGAGCCAATGCTTCGTACATCCACGGCTGAGCTTTGCCAGCCAGCATGGCGGATTGAAGCGCAACGATGATGTCGTTGTACTGATTGGTGTGCTTGTAATGAAGCATGGTTCGACGAACCAGGCTGTCGTTGACGTCTTCACGCTGGAAATATTCCTTCCAGAATTCCTTTTTATCGGCGTTTGCCGGTACGACGATTACGGATCCGTCAGGAGTGAGTTCCAGTTTGACGTCAGCCGGTTTGGATAAATCGTCTTTCATGTTGAACGCCTGGAAGTTCTCGTTTTGAATCGCCTGCTGGGCGGCGTTCAAGCGCAGTCTTTCAGCCGGAATGTTGAACTGTCCGCCGCCGAAGTTGTTGTTGCTTCCGGAGGAACCGGAGTTGCTCATGCTGGTGGTGTTGTTGCCCATGCTGGTAAAGACGTTGCTCATATCAGGCATTTTCGGAGGCATGACGAGGTCGGCAACCGGGTAAACTTTGGTAATGCACTTCTCTTTAGCCTTGGTTAAGGTTGTAATGTAAAGACATTCATTTTCGATAACGTAGGACAGGTTCTGAGCGCTCAAGGCGATTTTCAACGCGGCTTTGAGCGACATGCCGTTTCCATCAACGGAGAGGGTAACTTCTTCCGGACTGATCATTTCATCTTTGAAAGCCGCCTCGTCAATCTGAACGTTGATGTGATGCTGATCGTGAATTTCCTGAATGGCGTCTTTCAAAGGACTTTCCGTCAATTCGATGTTGGTCGGTTCTTTAAGAGCCTTCATAATCTGCTTTTCTTTTTCGCCAGACTGAGCCAGGTCCATGGAGCTGTACTTTGCTCGACGGCTTGCCGTCAGACGCGCCCAAACGGTCGAATCCGGATAGGTAATCGGCGGTTCGTCCGGGAACGGCGTAGCGGACTTGTCG
Source organism: Thermoguttaceae bacterium (assembly GCA_045603865.1). Taxonomy (GTDB): domain Bacteria; phylum Planctomycetota; class Planctomycetia; order Pirellulales; family Thermoguttaceae; genus RUG11551. The sequence continues at coordinate 2,336 of JAZUMX010000120.1, read as the reverse complement.
CTTTGATAAAGCGTGTCACAAGCTTTGCGCTGTTTGAGCGAACGAAGCTGAGTCTGTTTGATGTAGTTGTCAAGATTTCGAGTCCACTGAATACCAGCAATGGCTGTAGGCATGCGGCTGTCGGTGTCTGTCATTTCATTTGACATGTCAACCATAAGGTCCTGAGCCTGTTCGTACTTCTTTTCCTTGCAGGTGGATTCGAATCGTTTGCCCATCTGGTTCATCTTTTCCATTTGGGTCATCATCTGTTCAGCAAGGATCTTTCGGTCCTGAGCTTCAGCCATTCTTCTGGCGGCTTCAGCGTTGCGCTGAGCCATTTGATCGCCGTACTGCTGAGCTTCTCGAATGGCGGCTTCGAGGTTGCGAACCAAAGCGTCGCGATCAGCCGCTTTAATATCAGCGTTGCGGCGAACCGCTTCGCGCATGTTTTTCAAATTCTGAATGGCTCCTTCAGGGTCAATTCTCAGAGACGCTCTGGCGTCATTGATGGTTCGAGTTACTTCTCCAACCTGCTGCTGAGTAATCGCCCCCATTGAGGAGTCGAGCGTATCGAGCAAACCAGCGCTGTCGATGAGATCGAAATCCGTTGGACCGTCGTCCAGAGCGATTGCCTGACCGTTTCCTTTTTCAGCAATCAGCTTTTCCAGATTGTCAATATCGGCGTTTTGGGAATCGATAGCCTTTAACTCGTTGACCAGGTTCTGAGCGTCCTGCATATCGCCGGCGCTGATGGCAGAGTTTGCCAGACGGGTCAATTCGTTAACGCGGTCAATCATGGCGTTTTCCGCTTTGTACATGTCGTCTTTGGAAACCAGTGGAACCAGACCGCTGGATCCGTTTGCCATCGAAACAAGCTCTTTAATATAGTCGTATTTTTCAGCGGTGTTTGCAGGTTGAGCAACCCAGGACTGAGCGCCGTCTGAAGTATTGGCTGTTAAATTGAGCGCGCCGTCTCCGGTGAACGTTCCAACAATCATGGAATCGCGGTCAGTGCGAAGGGGCGGGAAATCCATAGCCGGTTTGAACGAATCCGACCATTTGACTGTCGCCTGATCCGGCCAAATGACGTTGGCAGAGGTTGCGCTGTCCATGGCGGCAACGACGTCGTCATCTTCTGAAGGAACGATTGCCATTCCGCCGGTTTTCGCCGCCAGGCAAGACAGAACGCGAGCGTCTGGATTGGGACCAATCTGAACGCTGTTGACCGGAAGCTTTTTGGCTGCCAGCTCTTTGCAAACGCCTTCAAACTGAGCCGGGGTAAGCGTCTTGGCGCGGCTGGTTCCGGAACCGATAAACATAATCGAATTATTGCCAGAGGGGAACGACTGACTGCCAGCGGCTTTCATGGCTGACTCAATATTCATGGCTCCCAACGGAACGCGTTCTTCCAACGCCTTGAAAGCGTTGTTGAATTCTTCGCTGTCCGGCGCAACAAAGTCTGAAGTCAACGCAGATGAATCAACGTCGCTTGCTACGAGACAAACTTTATCAGTCTCAGGATTAAGACTGCCGACAAACGACTGAATTGTTTCCAGCTGCTGCTGGCGGTAATTGGCTGCAATTGAGGCAGACGTGTCTGCGACGATTACGATATTACGACCAGTAACAGGCGTTTCGGCGAGCGAAGGAGAAACGCTCAAGGCGAAGTACTGTTCTCCGGAAGCTGCGTCTTTATACGTGTACAATTCTGCAGGCGACGAAGTCGAACCGGCAAGAATAAGATCTTGTGCCAGCGCCGCTGACGCGAATAATGCGAACGCCATCGCGGCGAAAATCGCAATTGAGTTAATTCGATTAGTAAACATGTGTAAATACTCCAAAGGGTAGTAGGAAAACGTCAAAGGATAATTGACGAACCTGGTTATTTATTTGAAATACTTTAAATTTCTCTTTTTATCTAAATGGCTTGAATTGCGCCATTCCAGGAACGGCTGATTTTGAAAATCAGTCGTTGTTATTATCAGTCGTTATTATTTGTGTTGCCTCGATCTTCCTTGTACAAACCGCTCACGTCGCCGCCGGAGTAGTTGTTTTTGGTGTACGGAATTGGACGAGTGTCAACCCCGCCCTGAATAACTGACGATTGGGTTGAACTGATTCCCATTTCCTGAAGAAGCTTTTCCAGACTGATTTGCGGCGTATTAAATTCGTATGCCGCTTTCGTGAAGTTGGTAAACGTCATGCGTTCTTCTTCACGAGCGCTTTCGTCAGGTCTTTTGCCGATAATCAGGAAGTCTGTCGTTTCTTCCAAACGTCGAACCTGTTTATCTTCATTTTGGTAGCCGTCGACAACGCCGCCGTTGGCTTCCAAAATTTTGACGAGTTGTTCGACGTCG
>JAZUMX010000119.1:0-2362 GCA_045603865.1 Thermoguttaceae bacterium | reverse complement strand
TTCAAGATAATATAATCATACTCTTTACCCGGTGCAAAGGCAGTAAAATCAAACTCAATATGGTTATCATTTCCAACAAGTCCAAATGAACTGGCGGTAAGGGTATCAATGCCGGTTTCGTCCTGCTCAATTAACAGCGTTGCGCCCTCTTTAAGAATATATCCGCCCCCGAAAACCGCATCGCCAACGGAGTTGCCAGGCGAAAAGACCGCGTTGGGACCTTCAACGGAAATTCCGCCGGTCATGTATCCTTTGAGATCTAATTCGCCGGAAGAAACTGTTATGCTTTGAGCGTCTACCTTTCCTGTTGCGCCAGTATAGATCTGCAGCGTTCCATTGCCGGTCTTTTCGATTTTTAGTCCAGACGCCGTAATCGATCCGATGAACTTGGTCATATCGGCATTGTTAAGCGTTAAATTAGCGTTGGACGTGAGATTAACAAAAACGTCGCTGTCGGTTCCGTCGGCTATTAGACTTCCACCGATAAGGTTATTGAGCGTTGAGGCTACTGAACTATTGGATAATGTTAATCCACCGCCGGAAATAGTCGTATTGCCAGATAAATTCGTAAGCGCTTGCGTCAGCGTTACAGTTCCGGTTCCAGATTTAACAAGAGCGCCAGCGCCGGTGATTTCTTTGCTAAACGTAATATTAGCGTTGTCTTTGAATTCCAACGTTGCGCCAGAAGCAACGCTAACGCCGCTTGTTCCGGTAAGATTGCCATTGCCGGTCAGTTTAAGAGTTCCTGCGTTAACGTTCGTAGGTCCAGTGAACGTATTAACAGCGGTTAATTCCATTGTTCCAGCGCCGCTTTTGTTAATAGTTCCATAATATGTGGTATTATCATACGAATCTGCCAATACTGCCGAAACAATAAGGTCAGAATCGGCGGATTTGGTTATATCAGCAACGTTAATCGTGTTGCTGGCGCGTGAACAAATAGTCGCGTTTGCCAAGGCTGTTTCGGTTGCTGTACTGGCGACTTCAAAGATGATCGGATTTTCTGCAACAGAACCATCGCCAGAGAATTCAATATTTGTATACCCGGAAAGCATGAATGCCTTCCAGTCACTAGCTCCATTTGTAGCAATAAGTTTCGCGCCGTTTTTAAACGTTGTATTCGTCAAATGATTAAATACCGCTCCTTCGTTAATAACAACAGCGTTGTCGACAACAATTGAAGAGGTTTTTGAGGGCGACCCAAATACGTCTTGAACGCCCAATGTTAAAGTTCCTCCATTGACTAGTACAGATCCTGTAAAGAATCCCGTGTCGTTAGTATGCTTTGCAGTAAGCTTTAAATTGCCGGTTCCGGACTTTACAAATCTTCCATTGCCAAGAAATATTTTGCTAAACGTAATATTGTTGCTGTCTTTGAATTCCAACGTTGCGTCAGAAGCAATATTTACTACGCTTGTTCCGGTAAGATTGCCCGCTCCTGACAGAGTCAGCGTGCCTGCGTCAATATTTGTAATTCCGGTGTACGCATTGACAGCAGTAAGCGTCAGCGCTCCTACGCCTGTTTTGGTAACGCTTCCGCTTCCGGTAATTGTACCAGAAAAAACGCTGTTTGTGGTATTGTTAAGCGTTAAAGCGTTAGAGCTATAACTAACCGTTCCAGATCCAGAAAGATGATTTAGCTTTTGAGTGTTATTGAGTTTTAAAGTTGCGCCAGAGTCGACAATAATACTTGACGCATTTTGCATCGCGTTGGCGCCGCTAAGAACGATACTGGAATTCTGACTTACATTTAGCGTTCCCGTAAAAGAGTTATTGGCGTGCGAAATAGTCAGGTTGTCATTATTACAACCTTGTGAAAGCGTAATTGTACCGTTTCCAGAAATAGAGCTTTTTAGATTGATCTTACTTGCAGTATTGCCGCTAAAATGAAACTGAGCCATTCCGCCAACGGTCATAGCCCCATCAAGGTTTACAGTACCGTTTCCCAAACCATGATTAATTACTGCATTCCCAACTCTGAGATCGGTTATGGTAACATTCCAGGATTTTAATCCTAACCATGGTTTTATACTGGTAACGGTTTGATTCATGTTGTATCCCAACCAGAGTACGTTGCCATTGCCATAGGGGAATGAATCGCTGCTGCCAGAAGTTTGGTTCTCTATGGTGCGAATCGAGTAAACACCCGAAGCTCCTTCTCCTACAAAATAATTATTGGCTGTTGTATTTGAGGGAGCAGGACCAGACCAGTATTCAGGCGTTAACCAGCTCGCAACGGCGCCACCAGGCATGTCTTTGATTTGATAAATGTCGTCTGCCGCAACGAAAGAGGATAAAAATAAGAAAGCAATTAGAATTGAAAACAAATACCTACCGCATGTTAAAATGCGGGGGGGGGGAG
>JAZUMX010000118.1:0-4404 GCA_045603865.1 Thermoguttaceae bacterium | reverse complement strand
AAGAAAATGTCTTCAAAGCGAATTAACGGTCCGACGGCGCATTTGACGTTGTTGCTTTTGCACCATTTCATCTGCTTGATGCACCGTTCCCGGTACTTGGGAAGCTGGTCGAGCTTTCGCCAGTTGATGTCAACCCGAGCTGTTTGGAACGCGCTTTTAAATACGGTTGAAAACGGCTCTGCCGGGATGATGTCGCCCAGGGAGCAGCCAAGGTCCGCCAGTTTTGAAGGCGACCCGACAATAGCCAGACGCCGGGCGACGTAATTGGAAGTGAGCACGTTGGCAGCTTCCAGAGCGTACTGAAGCGAGGTCATGGATTCCTGAACCAGCATGGCAACGTCTTCCGGATATCGAACCTGAACCGGAGCCGACGCGCCGTTTTCCCCTTCTGGCGATGGCGAGTTGATTATTTCTGGATGCAGAATCCCGTCAATGGGCGTAGGTCCATACATGTTTCGGGTTGCTCTGCCCAGAGCAGAGGTGGCAATTCGTAAATGCTCCTCAACGATTGGAGGCGGATCCAGCCCCATCTGCTGCCATTCAAACATCTGAGCGCGAACGGCGCAGATCTTTTCTCGCGCCATTTCAACGGAAAGAATATACGGCTGTTCCCGCTGCGCCAGCGTTGTTGTAGACAGCGTAATTACTCCCATGTTTTTTTGATACCATGGGCAGCAAAAGCGCACTGCGTCCCCGTCTTCCATGTGCGCGGTTACAGAACCCGGCTGGTAATCAATCCACGTCTGCCACGGCATCAGGTCGAAACCGTAGGCGTATCCCAGCTCAGCCCAGGCTTTGGTGATTCGGCTAGGAGGACAGTAGAATTGAAATGACGCCATAACGTTTATATATGGAAAGGTTGGCAGGTCAACAGGCGCTGACTGCTTCAAGGGCGGGGGGTAGGGGAAAACGGCAACAATCGCTCAGATGATATCTATGCATCTGCCCGATCATTACCAGATTATATTAATATATTCTAACTCTATTGTAATTCTTTCAAATAATTTATCAACCCGTTTGACAAGAATATTTCGTTTTTTCTGAAAAATTTTTATATTTAGACCGATTCTTCCGGATTTTTCGGATAAAAAAAGCGATGGAGAAAATAATATTTCTCCCATCGCTAATTCAAATGACTGCAATTGTAAGCTGAAAGAGACTAGTCGTTGCTCTTGGAAAAGCGGTAACCAGAAAGACTGCCGTAATCGCTTCGGTCATCTTTGTGCCAAAGCGGAAGACCGCGGCGGATACGTTCAGCAAGGACTTCCAGCTTAGCTTGTGAACCAGCAGGGGCGTCAGTCGGCTGAAAGTCCGGGGTGGCAACTGGTTCGAAATCTTCATCGTGGCCACATTCAAGAATGGCGTCAAAAACATTTCGCATAATAAATTCTCCTACAAAAAATGAAGTTGGTGATTCCCTTACGGGATAGTAGTGATTGATAACGCTTGGTGAGCGTTTGAGTTTGTAAAGGCTTGTGAATTATAAAACACTTTATATATAAATAAATATATAAAATGCAGTTTATTCAAAATCGTTGTCTCTACTGGTACGAAACAGGAACAATAATGTTCGTTTTAGTATTCGGTTTTTTTGAAAAATTATTTATCCTGACATAAACGCGCTGCAAAGGATGCAAAACGTTTATGTTTATAACCCCCGTCCGTGAGGGAAAACATACTAAAACTTGTTTCCTGACAAATCTGTTTAGAATACTTTATGCTGAGGCAAAGGCAGGCTGGGAACCTCAGTTTGATAATCCGTTGAAATGCAAATCCGATTCGTTATCCCATGTTTAATTTGCATCTCGTATCCAAAACAATCAATGATAATATTGTAATGGATTATTCGGCTTTTGTCAAGAAAATTCTTCCAGATTTTCGAAAAAAAGTGAAAAAAATTCGAGAAATGTTGAAACTTTAACTATTTTAACACAAGGTAAATTTGCAATTGCACCCATCTTAACTAAATCAAATACATAATACCATTGAAAACAAGAAAATTTAAAAGTCTTTTTCGTTCGAATTAACAAAAGAAGCATCGTAAAAGCAAATAAAAAACGCCCGATTCCAATTCCTTTGGTTCGGGCGTTAGGGTAATGGGTATGAAGAACTTGAACGTGCAGAAACGTTTTTTACGTATTATCGCCAAATTCATAGTTTATTATACCTCATGTTTTTAAATATGGGGGATGAAACGAGGAAAATTTTTCGATGTTTTTCCCTGTTTCTGAACGAATATTCCAGATAGTTGGGATGTATGGAATAACCGTTATATCTTTGAAGTACAATCGGTCGAGTTTTTACAAAACTGCCGCGGCGCGAACGGGGAACCCGTCCATGCCTTCAATTGCCAGCGGGAAGGCGGACAGGACGAAGGTTTTCGGCGCGACAGGGAGCTGATCCAGGTTTGTCAGGTTTTCCACGACGACAACGCCGCTGTTGAGAAGAAGACGATGTCCTGCCAGTTCGTCTTCATCTTGGCACGGCGAGGGCAAATCGAATCCCATCAGTTCGATCTGCGCTTGAATCAGGAATTCCAAAGCGTTTAACGAAAAACCGGGCGCGTGAGCGAAATAATCCGGCGCATTCCAGAATCGACTCCAGCCGGTTTGAAAGAGAATCTTCTTGTTGCGATTAATTGTTGTTTCAAAAGGAGTTAAAGAATCTATCGTTATTGTTGAGTCCTGTTTGAGATTCCCATTATTATTAAGAGGAATACAGACGCAGTCGCCGTACAGCTTTGTCAGCGGGATTGAGGCGACGTCTAACGCAGCGGCGTTGACGTGGGCGGGGGCGTCCAGATGAGTTCCCCAATGCGTGGAAAAGCGGACGGCTCTGACGTTATACCCGTCGACAGCGTCCGTTAAAACTTGCGTGGATTCGAACTTAGGGTCGCCGGGGAACGGCGCGGTTTGAACGGTAAGTCGATGGGAGAGGTCGATTATCATAATCAAAATGGGCGATTTAGGGGGAGTTGTGTTGCCTATGATGATATATTAACAGATTTTTTGTGAAAAATCAAGAGGGGTTGTCGTCCCCCCTGACAAAATATGAAAAAGCGCTATAATATTCCAAAGATTTTTTATATTTTTATTTGACCCCTTTAGAAAACCTTGAAGGAGGTTCCCTACCTAAAATGTCCGTTAAACTTGACCTTAGCCCTTGGGGCATCACCCGACCGTCCATTCTCCGCAATCCTGTTCCCGCCGTTTTGTACGAAAAGGCGTTGAAACACGATGCGGCAGCTGTTTCTTCCGCAGGAGCTTTGATTACCAGTTCTGCGGCCAAAACAGGTCGCAGTCCCAAAGACAAACGCATCGTTGAAACGCCAGACTGCGTCAACGACGTTTGGTGGGGCGACGTCAATATTAAGCTGTCAGAAGCGTCCTTCAACGCAAACCGTCAGCGCGCAATCGATTACCTCAACAGCCGCGACGAGCTTTTCGTTATCGACGGCTTTGCCGGATGGGACGTCGAACGCCGGATTAAGGTTCGAGTCATTTGCGCTCGATCCTATCATGCGCTGTTCATGCACAACATGCTTGTCCGCCCGACGATTAAAGAACTGGAAAACTTCGGTCAGCCGGACTACGTCATCCTCAACGCAGGCGAATTCCCCGCCGACCCCGCCACCGAAGGTCTGACGTCTTCAACCAGCGTCAACCTCAACTTGCAGAAACGGGAACTGGTTATCCTCGGATCGCAGTACGCAGGCGAAATGAAAAAGGGCGTGTTCACGATTATGAACTACCTCATGCCCAAAGCAGGAATCCTGTCGATGCACTGCTCCGCCAACGAAGGCGTTAACGGCGACGTTTCGCTCTTCTTCGGGCTGTCCGGAACGGGCAAAACGACTTTGTCGACAGAAGCCAACCGACATCTTATCGGCGACGACGAGCATTGCTGGACTGACCTCGGCGTTTTCAATATCGAGGGCGGCTGCTACGCGAAGTGCATTGACCTGTCCAAGGAAAGCGAACCGGAAATTTACAACGCGATTCGTTTCGGAACGGTTCTGGAAAACGTCGTTTACGATGAAACCACCCGAGAGGTTGACTATTCCGACGGCTCAATCACCGAAAACACCCGGGCGTCGTACCCGATGAATTTCATCGACAACGTCAAGATACCGTGCATTGGGAACCATCCCCGCAACATCATCTTTTTGGTTTGCGACGCCTTTGGCGTTCTGCCTCCGGTTAGCAAGCTGACCCCGGAACAGGCGATGTACTACTACATGAGCGGATATACTGCCAAAGTCGCGGGAACGGAAACCGGCGTAACCGAGCCGCAGCCGACGTTCTCCGCCTGTTTCGGCGCGCCGTTTTTGGTTTGGCATCCGTCTCGCTATGCGGAACTGCTGGCGGAAAAGATGGAACGTCACGGCGCCAACGCGTGGCTTGT
>JAZUMX010000117.1:0-9427 GCA_045603865.1 Thermoguttaceae bacterium | reverse complement strand
TGGCTACGATCCGACTTCGCCGCGAGGTTGGAGTTTGCTGTTACAATTAGCAATTTGCAATGAGCAATTAGCAATTATGAAGGCGCTTGCGTCAATTGCTAATTGAAAATTGCTAATTGATAATTCTTCCAACTCCTCACTCCTCATTCCTAACTCCTAACTAAATCATGCAGCCCATTGTTACCATATCCGGATTACGCGGCGTTGTCGGGGAAACGTTTGAAGTTCCCGCGATGCGGTATATCGTCGCGTTTTTATCGTATTTGTCTGAACTGAAACTGCGGGCGACAAACAAGATTGTCGTCTGCTGCGACGGCCGCCCGTCCGGATTCCAGTTTTCCGGGGCGTTCTGCAATTTGATTCGAGAAAAGGGCTTTGAACCGTTTTTCTTCGGCGTTCAGCCCACCCCAACGGCGGGGTATCTGACGAAATTCATTCACGCCGCCGGCGGGATTCAAATTACCGCCAGCCACAACCCCAGCCAGTACAACGGCGTCAAGCTGTTTGACTGTACAGGCCGCGTCATTTCCGGACAGATTGGAAAGACGGTTTTAGAGCGGTATAAAGAACTCGCAACTCGCAACTCGCAACTCGCAACTCCTACTACTGCCTACTGCCTACTGCCTACTGCCTCAACCGCCGAACCGGTCAACGAAATCGTCTCTCCGTTCGAGCATCTTCGAGCGGTGTGCAAGACGATTCGCGTTGGGGACGTCGAGAGCAAAGGCTTTCGCGTTTTGCTGGATTCCAATAACGGGTCCGGTTCTCGACTGGGGCGAAAATTGCTGGAATCGCTGGGGTGCGAAGTCGTTGTGCTGGGCGACAAGCTCAACGGCGAGTTTCTGCATACGCCGGAACCGATTGCTGAGAATCTGGCTCAAGTCGGCGCGGAAGTCGTTAAAAACAAATGCGATATCGGATTCTGTCAGGATCCCGACGCTGACCGTCTGGCGATTATCGACGCTGACGGACGATACATCGGGGAAGAATACACAGTTCCGTTCTGCGTTCAGTACGCTTTGAAAAAACGGCACGGAAACGTCGTAATCAACTGCGCTACAAGCCAGATGACCGAGGATGTTTGCTCTCAGAACGGGCGAATCTGTTTGAGAAGCGCTGTCGGCGAGGCGAACGTTGTCGATTTGATGATCTCGTCAAAAGCGGTTTACGGCGGCGAGGGCAACGGCGGTCCGATTGACCCGGAAGTCGGGTACGTTCGCGACAGTTTTGTCGGCATGGCTCAGGTTTTGGCTCTCATGGCGAGAGAAAACAAGTCTGTCGCCCAGTTGGTTGCGGAAATCAAGCCGTATTCTATTGTGAAGACTAAGTTGCCATTTCCAACGGAACGATTGCCGGAACTGTACAAAATGGTTCGAGAACGGTTCCCGGAAGCGAAGGTCGAGACGAACGACGGCTTGCGTCTGTCATGGAACGGGTCGTGGCTTTTGGTTCGTCCGAGCAATACAGAACCCGTTATCAGAGCCATTGCCGAGGCGCCAGATTCGACTCAAGCGGAGCATTTATGCGCTCTGGTTAAAGAAATTACCGAAAAATTTGAATAAATCAATTCAAAAACAGGGTAGCCGCCCTTGTAAAAAAACGGGTTTTGATATATATTAAGAAATGAGCAATTTGCAATTAGCAATTATCAATTATTGAGATACTTGCTTTAATTGCTAATTGCTCATTGCTAATTGATAATTCCTACAACCCCTTCACCCCTTTTATCACTCCCTAATAATGGCAAGTCCTTTTAAGTTTTTCCGCAAACATCAAACCGAATTGCTCGTTGTCATTGGTCTGTTGACCATGGTGGCTTTTATCATTCTTCCCAGCGTTCTTCAGCAGCTTGAAGTCGTCAATCGCGTCAGAACGTCGTCCAATGTTGTAGAAACCAAAAAATACGGCTCGCTGTCAGCGTACGACGTTCAGCGTCTCAAGGAACGACAGCACGTACTGGCGGGGTTCTTTAACCGGGTTTTCCAGGCGTATCAGGTCAAACTCAATGAACTGTATCAGAACCGCGACCCGAGCAAGATGGAAGAACTCTACAGCATCTACTCAAACAGCATGAAAGCGCAGCAGCTGGCAACTCAGATTGGAGACACTTCCGATCAAACCGTTGTCTTGATGTGGTTGCTGGAAAACAAGGCGGCTGAAATGGGAATTACCATTAACGACTCCATCATCAGCTCGTTTATTTCAGATACAACCAAGGGTCTGGATGGAAAGACTATCAATTATCTCGTTTACGGCAGTGAAACTCAAAAGGACAGCGCTGCAGAGAACGCGCTTTTTAACGCTTTGAATGGATTTTTGCTTCGAGAAAAGCTGGTTGAAATTCTGGGAACGTCCTGGGCTGTAAATACGACTGGCGAGAAGCTTGACAGCTTTTGTCGTATGAATCAGAGAGTCAACGTTGAACTCTTCCCCGTTAAGGTTGAAGATTTCGTCAGCAAAGTTACCGCGCCGTCTGATGCGGAGATCACAAAGTTCTTTGAACAGTATAAAGAGAAAGACGCCAATATCGCTTCCAGCGAGCCTGGTCCGCGTCAGCCTCAAAAGATTGCGTTGGAATATTGCTACGGTTCGTATGAACAGTTCATGGATCCAAGCGCAATTACAGACGAACAGGTTGAGAAAAACTACGAAGACAATAAAGAGAATTACGTCATCGAAAATAAAGACGAAAATAAGGAAAACTCCCTGACCAAATTGCCGGATATCGGTCTTAAAGGTTTAGACGGCAAAGAATATCGTCCGTTAGACGACAAACTCAAGGAAGAAATTCGTCAGAGTTTGGCTCACGTTGCTGCAATGGACAAGCTTCGCAACGCTATCGGCGTTGTTCAGAAGGAAATGAACGATTACAGCAATGCTAAAGAAATGTACGATACGTATTCTGCTAACGATCCCAAGGCAACAGAACCTGCTAAAGTGGATCTGGCAGCTTTGGCTAAAGAGAATAAATTGAATTATGGCAAAACTGATTTGATGACAATGCAGTCCTTTGTCGACAGCGTTCAGGATTATGAAAAGAATGCGGAAAGCGAAGAGAACAAGGCTAAAGAACCGCCTCTGAATCTGTATGAACTGCGTCTGGAAGGCATTGCCAAAACGGTTTACGCTGCCAGCGAATTCTTTGGCAACCCCACATTGTTCCAAAGCAAGGTGTTTTCAAATCCTGAAGGCAAAATCTTTGTAGTTTGGAAGTTGGAAGACGTTGCTGAACATACGCCAACTCTTGACGAAGCCGGCGTTAAAGAGCAGGTTATCGATCAGCTTAAATTCATTGCCGCTCGTAAATTGGCAGAGGAAGACGCCAAAAGCAAAGTCCAGAAGGCGATTAAAGATCAGCTTCCTCTGGAAACCTGTTTGGGCGAAGCCGCGTTTGTTCCGCCGCAGTTTACCTGGATGACATTCGGACCGATTCTCAACCCGAACATGCAGCCGCGCGTTTATCTGTCGCCTATTGAAGGCGTTCAGGACGCTGGTTTCGATTTTATGTCGAATCTGTTCCAGATGAAGGCGGGAGAAATCAAGTCCGTTGTCAACGAATCGCAGTCTGTGTACTATGTTGTTCGTATGATTGAAGTAACTCCAACGGAGCAGCTTTACGCTCGATTCCTTGTTACTCCAGACTATGAATACGTTCAGGCGCGTACGCCAGACGCTCAATATTTTTACAGCGACTTGCGTGAAAAGCTTGAAAAGGAATCTGGATTGGTCTGGGGCGTTCGTCCGAAAGAAGACGCTAACCGTGAATAATAGCGTTAGTTGTTGATTAACAGATAATTGAACTGGGGGATTGTAAGGCAAAGCGTTTTACAATCCCCTGTTTGTTTGAAATGGCGAGATATGCGTTAAGGTATATTTCGTTTTTTTCTTTTAACGCTTATTTTTATATTGAGTCTTGTTTTTTTCTGCTTTTTTGATTATAATAATATTACTTGGTGCAATCCAATAAATGGTTGCTTTTTTCTTTTATGAGAACAGTTTATTTCAAAGGAAATCAGACATGAAACGAACGATTGCGATTTTGATTTTGGGCGTTATGTGCTCAGCCGCGTTGGCTGAAGACGCCGTTGTTACGCCTCCGGAAGGATTTACAGCGTTGTTTAACGGCAAGGACTTGACGGGCTGGCACGGAGCCGGTCAGACGTTTGATCCCGCTCGACTGGCGGCGATGTCTCCGGAAGAACGCGCCAAATGGCAGGAAAAAGAAGACGCCAGTTTCAAGGCGAACTGGCGCGTTGAAAACGGCGAACTGGTCAACGACGGCCGCGGTTCTTACGCCGGCACGATCAAACAGTACGGCGATTTCGAACTGCTTATCGAATACAACACGGTTGCCAAAGCCGACAGCGGCATTTATCTTCGCGGCACGCCCCAGGTTCAGATTTGGGACTACACCAAAGAAGGCGGAAAATGGGGACTTGGCGCTGACAAGGGCTCCGGAGGTCTGTGGAATAACAAGAAAAACACCCGAGATCCGTTGGTTCTGGCTGACAAACCGTTCGGCGAATGGAATCAGCTTCGCATTATCATTAAAGGCGACGTCGTCAACGTTTGGCTCAACGGACAGCAGGTTGTAAAAGACACCGTCATGGAAAACTACTACGATCGCAGCAAGCCGCTTCCGGCTGTCGGCGACATCCAGCTTCAGACCCACGGCGGTCAGATTCGCTGGAGAAACATTTTCATCAAGGAACTCTAAACAGTTCTAACGAAAGAGCAGGGCGGGGCTTATATCGAGCTTATTCCCAGACGTCTCTTTCAGACGAATAAAATAGCGATTAGCGGTCAGTTGAAAAGCGTTTGCTTTCTGACCGCTAATTACTTGAAATCTTATCTAGTTTTTCCAGATTGACAGGCTTCTGCAATCGTAGATGGGAAATAGGTTAGGCGAGTTAACATCATTTTTTATTATTGCAGACGTGGTTTTCAGTCGACGACCTTGTAATCAGGCGTCCAAGGTTCCTGAATAATCAATAAAGTCGGAAAAATTAGTAATTATCAAATATTTCTAATTGAATTTGTTAAAAAAAAGTGGAAAATTTCTAAAGAATTGTTTATTAGTTGGAACTTTTCCGATTATAATAGTTCTAATAACATACAGAGAAGCATAGTTTTAAAGTATTTTAAAGAAAATCTCCACAAAATTAAAAACAGGAGTTATACTATGCTGTATGAAGTAGTATAAGGTTAGAAGTCTATTTATATATAGACGAACAAAACAGGGCAAACACTTCATTCGACAGGCTTATTATCTGTCAACCATTCGTAACGTACATTAATCACGCGTTTTAAGACGCAAAACACTCATTTTTGTAAAGGAGTTACTCCATGAACCTTTGGAGCTCATTACGTTCGTTATTCAGCGTTGCCGCCAATAATTCGACTTCCTCTCGCAAGGGCAAAAAAGCTCTTGAACTTAAACCACGCCACCATCTTATTGAACAGTGCGAAGACCGCGTTCTTTTGAGCGTGTCGCCGACAGGTCTGGACGATGTCTACGGATCAGAGGCGATTCGTCAGGCGATCATCACCGCGTCCAACCTGGATCAGTACGATTCGGTGGATATGTCCAACGTAACCAAGTGGGTCGTTGGCGTAACCAATCGGACTGACATCTCTGCGATGGCTGGCAAGTACGGCGCCACCAACCTGGGCGAGACGGTTCTCAACAACAGCTACGTTTGGGAATTTTCCACCAACACGGCTTGGGAAACGGCGGCTAACTACCTGCAAAACGCGACGGGCGTTGATTACTTCTACCCGTTGGTTCCGCTCTCCATCAAGACGATGGCGATTGACGACCCGCTGTTCCAGTATCAGTGGGGCTTGGACGACTACAGCGTCGGCAATGCAGGCATCAACGTTGAGGGCGCCTGGCAGTACGCGACCGGGGCTGGCGTTTCGATTGCCGTTGTTGACACTGGAACGGAGTACGCTCACGAAGATCTGTATGGGAATTACAGCTCCGCGATTTCCTACGACTTTATCGACAAGGATACTAATCCGGAACCGGAAGACGAGTATGAAAATCACGGTACGTCGGTTTCCGGCATTATTGCTGCCGATAATAACGGTTTGGGCGTCGTTGGCGTTGCGTACGATTCTACGTTTGGAAGCATCAGAATTGTTGGCGGCGACACTGATGCAAACGATTATGCCAACGCTTTGACTTACGCTCTGGACACGGTTGACATTTACAACAACTCTTGGGGGGCCACTCTTTATGAGTATGGTACAACGTATTATTCGCATGCAGCCATGGACCCATTGGAACTGGCGGCTATCGAAATGGGCGTTACTGAAGGTCGAGACGGCAAAGGCGCCATTTACATCTTCGCTGCTGGCAACGAGGGCGAGGGCAATATTGACGTCAACATGATGGGATACACCAATTCCCGATACGTCATTACAGTTGGCGCTGTCAATCAGGACGGTACAAAGTGCGAATATTCCAACACCGGCGCTGCGTTGCTGGTTGTCGCTCCGTCTGGCGGAGATACAACTTACGATGACGACGACGTTCTGGTCAGCGCAACCAACGGAACTACTACGACAGACCGCACAGGCGAAGATGGATACAATAATTATGATTCGGACGAAGAACTCGCGGCCCTCATTCCAGACTATGAAGATCTGAATTACACCAATTCGTTCAATGGTACGTCAGCCGCAACCCCGGTTGTTTCCGGCGTTGTCGCTTTGATGTTGGACGCCAATCCGAACCTGACCTGGCGCGACGTCCAGCAGATTCTGGTTGATACGGCCGTTCAGGTGGATTCGACGAATGAAGATTGGACGACCAACGGGGCTGGCTACAATATCAGCTATAATTACGGCTTTGGTCTTGTCAACGCGCAAGCTGCTGTTAAAACGGCTTTGACCTGGAAGAATCTTCCTGAAGAACTTCGCAGCGTTGGCGTTTCTGCGGACAGCTCTGTAACAATTGGATCACAGTGCGTTTCGACTATTAATATTACTGACAAGAGCATCGGCGCTTTGGAAACTGTTGAAGTTACCGTCAACATTACTCACCCGACCGAAGGCGATTTGCTCATTGAATTGATTTCGCCAGACGGCACGGTTTCTGTTTTGGCTCAACCGCGTGACGTTTTGAGACCAGACGGCGGATACGACAACTACACGTTCACAACCAAACGCTGCTGGGGCGAACAGGCTGTCGGACAATGGACTTTGAGAATTACAGATAAAGGCTCTGAAAAAACCGGCGTTTTGAACGACTGGTCTATTAATCTGTACGGCAACCGCGGGGATGAAGCTCATGTTGGACCGGATATTGTTTCTGTGTTCCCGGACGCCGGCGATTCCCTTCTCAATTCGCCCACTCTGGACTACGCTCCTAATCAGCTTACCATTCGCTTTACGGAAGGTCAGGAGATTGATCCCAATACTCTGGACGCTGTCAAACTGATGTACCGTCAGAATGAAAGCTCCGAATGGGAAGAAGTCGAGATGGGTTGGGTTGGCATTGGCGAACAGTCGAACGAGGTTATTATTCGTCCGGCGTCTACGTTCCTTGACGGCTTGTATGAGCTGGTTATTTTGGGAACGGGCGACAATCCTCTGCTCAACAACAAGGGATTTGAATTCCGTTACAATGCGGAAGAAGGCGTTGGTTCAGACTACACATTTGACTTCGCCATGACGCTGCCGCTGCAGGTAACGGCTGTCGTTCCGATGCCGGTTATCAACGGCGAAGTTAAAGACGATCAGATTGAAGTTTACTTCAACGCAGACAAGACTGACAATACATACTATACAGAACCGCAGTATTATACGCTCTTTGCAACGCAAGACACCGCTTCTTCCATTGACGATTATTACGTCAATCCGGATTCCGTTGAACTGGATACGATTATTGACGGCGCGGGACATACCGTCATGCGCGCAACGCTGACGTTCTCTGACGATATTAATAAGATCTTTGGCGTTTACGGGTCTTATCGCCTCAAGGTTGGAGAAGTTTTCAATAACAGCGATACCGAAGAGTTTGACGACGTCGATGGCGAAGATTTCGAAGCGGGCGACGCATTCCGCACTTCCAAAGACGTTTCCGGCTATTTTGCCACAACAAACGACGTCTATTCTTCCTTGATTATCAATGGAAATATTGACGTTCAGAAAGCCAACGAAGCCATTCAGGCGATGATTTTCGGCGGCGGATTGTCTATGGACGAGATCGAAGCCTTGATAGAACAGATGTACGATTACGACAATCGCTGGCCGGGCGGAAACGACGAACCCGGGCACGAAATGCGAACTACGTCTCTGGAAAACACGGCAAACGTTGAACAGCACATCATGAACTGGGACTTCGACGTCTACGACGCTGAACCGGGCGTTGTTACGTATTTCTACAGTTTCCCGAAAACCAGCGTCAACGCCATGACGGGAATTACGTATAACAACTATGTAACAGAACAGCAAAAGAACTCCGTCAGACAAATCTTCCAGCTTTTGGGCGACAGCTGCGGCATTCAGTTCTTTGAACTGAAGACTCCGGACGACGGCTCTACCGTTACTTCTGTTACATATAAAGATACCGAATTTCCGGTTATCAGTTTCCTCGTTTCAGATTTGGCTCTTATGAATGGGGAGAGCGGACCAGGCAGCGTTGCCGGTTTGGGCGGCGGAACGACAGCCTGCCTCGACCTTGCCGACTTTGGCAACACGAACGACTGCGAATACGGTTCCGGATTCTATTCCGTTGCAATGCACGAAATCATGCACTGCCTGTCGCAGGGGCACACCTACGACCTCGACGGTTCCACGATTATGGGCGCCAGCACAAAAGAATTCTATACCGGTTCGGAAGAATCCGTCTTCCCGGCTCCGGCTGACGTCGTTCACCTGCAGTACATGTTCCGCAACGACAGTTTGGACGTTGACATGTATTCCTTCACGCTCAATCAGAATGGAACGCTGGAACTGGAAACGATTGCTCGCCGTTTGGAAATGGGAAGCGCGCTGGATACCGTCCTCAATCTGTACGACGAAAACGGAACGCTCATTGCTACCAACGACAACTACTTTGGTCTTGATTCCCTGATTGAAGTTTCGCTCAAGCCGGGCAAATACTATGTGGGCGTTTCTTCCGCGGGCAACGAGGATTACGACCCGGTTAATATCAAGACTGGTATGAACGGTACGACCGAGGGCGAATACCAGCTCAAGATGCCGTTCACGCCGGCGCAGAAGGCGTCAACGTTGCTCAATTTTAACGGCGATATGGACGGCAAAGTCGGCGGCGATTTCAACTTCTGGTTTGACGTCCAGGCGGACGAAAACGTTCTTTACGTTGACAAGACCGGAGAATTCACGCCGGATAACGGAACGACTGTTTACACTCAAATTGACGAAGCGATGGCAGACGCCGCCGCGATGATTGAAC
>JAZUMX010000116.1:0-1852 GCA_045603865.1 Thermoguttaceae bacterium | reverse complement strand
GACATTGGCGAGGGCTTCTCCAACGGTGGCGCCTTCCGCCTCAACTTCGGACTGTCGGTCTACGAACACTCTCAATGCGCTTGGGATCAAAACATTTACGCTCATCTTTCGTTCTCCTTATAATTTTCTAATTAAGGTTCGATTTCCAATTCTTCACTGTCATACGCCTCGCGGCTGAGTTGCAGCTGCCAGCTTGTCATCAGCTCCGGCTGTCCTTCCGCCACGCGCAAAATAATATACGAGTAAAACGGCAGCGCGTGGTCGCGGTCGTAGTCTGAGGGACGCGCCGGATGATCCGGATGCGAATGGTAGAACCCGACGATATCGAGTCCCAGCTTCCGCGCTTCCAGTTCCGCCTGCACCATATCTTCCGCCGTGATAAGAAAACGGTGATACTGTTCGCCGCTTTCACGCGCATTGTCGATGGGCTTGAGCGCCTTTACCGCGTGACCGCCGTCAACATCGCTCCCAAAGAGGATGCCGCAGCATTCGTTGGGATACGCTTCCGCACCCGCCGTCCTGATTTGTTCTTCGATTTCTTTGGTCAATTTCAGCATTTTCCCGCCTCCCAGAATTCTCCGGAAAGATACCTGTTTCCGTTGTCACAGAGTATTGTAACAACCACAGAACCCTTCGGCAGCGTTTGAGCGAGTTTCAGCGCCGCCGCCACGTTTGCTCCGGAACTGACGCCGACCAGTACCGCTTCCTCCCGAACCAGCCGCCGGATCATGGCGTACGCTTCTTCGGTCGAAACCTCCAGCTTGACGTCGGCTATGGACTCGTCGAAGAAACCGGGGTGAATGGTGGAAGCCATGTGCTTCATTCCTTCCAGACCGTGGAACGGGGAATCCGGCTGCATCAGAACCGACTTGACTTCCGGGTTGAGATGTTTCAGACCCCGGCTCGTTCCCATAAACGTACCTGACGTTCCAGTGCCTGCTACGAAATGAGTTACGCGATGTTCAGTCTGTTCCCAGATCTCCACTGCCGTTCCTTCGAAATGGGCTTTCCAGTTGGCGTCGTTGTTATACTGATCGGGATAGAAATACTTTTCCGGATGTTCCGCCACGAGTCTTCGGCACTCGTTGTACGCGCCGTCCGAACTTTCCAGCGGGTCGGTTTCGATGATTTCCGCGCCGTAGAGACGAATCAGTTTCTTGCGCTCTTCTGTAGCGTTGGCAGGAAGACACAGCGCCACCTTGTACCCTAGCGCAGCTCCCAGCGCGGCGTACGCTATGCCTGTATTCCCGCTGGTCGCGTCGATGATGGTCTTGTCATGCGTCAATAAACCCCGGGCGATACCGTCCAGAATCATTGCCTTCGCCGCCCGGTCCTTAACCGAACCGGTCGGATTGAAATATTCCGCTTTCGCATACAGTTCCACGCCGTCCAGTTCCCGGCTGATGGCGGGCAATTTCAACAGCGGAGTCCCGCCGACCGTTTCAAAAACCGTTTTTCCCAAATTCATTACGCACCTGATTCCATTTAATCACTACTATTATATAGTAATGTATATTGCATTAAAAAAATGAAACGGAACAATTCTTTCGTCCTGTTTAAGGCGATATTATATACCTCCTGGATTCATTTGTCAAGGGGGAATAATTACAATAAATAGTAGTATATATTTGTCTAGTTTTTTCCCTGTTTGATTTTCAATTCGTTCCTCGACCTTTTCCGACTGCGGCAGAATGTTACAGAAACCGTGACAGAATTTGGCAATTAAAAATCAGCGCCGGAATCGTTTTCGATGAAGTCTGCCATCAGGATCAATCCCGCATTTCTGCCGATTTCTTTCTGCAATGGGGAGAATCCCCGCGACGTCCCCAGTTGATCTCTTCGCCGATGGCGA
>JAZUMX010000115.1:0-3698 GCA_045603865.1 Thermoguttaceae bacterium | reverse complement strand
TCAACCAGCGGACATCCCGCCGCCTCAGCTCGCTGACGCAAAACCTCAAACCCGGCGTCTTGGGGCGGGCGCATATAGGCGCATAAACAATTGTATCCCCACGGAATCAAAAACCGGGGGGAATTGATTATCGTCTTTTCCGGCCCGCCGCCAGACCCACTCACAACGCGAACGTGCAAAATGTTTTTCAGGTTTTCGCGCATTGCCAAAAACTCGCTTACTCCCACAGGCGGGGCGACCCGATAATCAAAACGTCTCCGACAGACGCGCCTGCGCCAAAATCGACTACGACGCGAACCCGTTTCGCGCTGGTCAGCGGAACGTCCAGTTCCTTAATCGGGTCTTGCCCGGAAACCGTCGTCTTGAATACGGACTGGTCGTCGGCGAATATTTCCACTTCCACCGATCCCTTGGGACGAACGGAATCGTCAATGCCCATCTGCGCCGTCAGGCGGGAGAAATTCTGTGACAAGCGAAACGTCATGTCCGTTTTGCTGCGAACGCAAACGCCCTTGGAGAACGTCTGCCCGTTTGTTGCCAGCGTCGCGCCGTCGATCCCTTCGTTGAAATGCGGCTGATTGAACTGGCGCAGCATCGATTCCGGCATACCCGGCGCGGACACAAACGGCGACCACGTCCACGATTCCAGCTTCATGTCGCTGAGATAGAACTCCGGCTCGACGGAAAAGATTATCGAACGGATCTCATTTGCGCCTGACCCGACGGCGATTTTCTGACCCAGCCGGGAAACGGCGCTGAGCGTTCCGTCTGTTACATCCAAAGAGGCAATCGACCAGACGGACCCGGCAGGCGTTTTCCCGACAGCCATCTCCGCCCCCGTCGGCGCGGCAAACGCCCGAACGAGTCGAACGCCAAACGCTTTGGCGCGAGAAACCGGCAGCGACGACCCGTCCAGAACAAACGGGACTTTTTCTTCAGTAATTCCCTCGATATGCCCGCGATGGTATCGCAGCTTGCCGTCCTTTTCGACGATGAGCAAATCGTCTCGCGTTTCCGTCTTGACCATCTCAGACCATTGGTCGTCCATCGCCTTGTCAGAATTGAACCGAACGCTAACCACCTGCGATTCCGGAACCGTTACTTTCGCGCCGTCGAAATCCAGCGTCGCCTGACCGTCAGAAAGCAGGACGTCTTTTACCATCAGCGTCGACCCGACGGACAGTTCCACCTGAATCTTCGGCTCTTCGCTGTCAGCCGACTCGCCGGAAACGGCAATCGACGCGACGTCCGACAGAGCCAGCGTTTTCGACTCCCCGGCGCTTTGAACCGTTACAGACTCCGCCGACAAACTCTGCGGAACGCCCGTTACGTTCGTTCCGTCTTTAAGAGTAAACTGATAGTCCGCCGCCTGCGCCGCGAGCGTCATAAACGTCAACGATAAAACTAAAAGGATGTATCTTTTCATAGCTGTTTTCTGGGAAAGGGAGTAGGGAGTAGGGAATAGGGAGTAGAATTTTTATTCGCCGAAGGCGAAACCCTATTCCCTATTTCCTATTCCCTAAAACCTAATTCTCCGTCTCACTCATTCGTTTAAAGTACTGTTCGATAATATCACGGTAATGAGGCGGGAAGTTCTCCTGAATTTGCTGGAGGTCTTTCTCGCGTTCTTTTTCCGGCAAGTCGCCCCATCCGGAACCGTTGCCGACGTCTTTCCGGTCGACATGTCCTTTGCCTGCCACTCGGCTGGGCGCCTGTTCGCCCTGCGGCGGCTTGGGCTGCGAGTTGGCGGACTGCTGTTTCTGCATCATCTGCTGAAGCTGCTCTTCCAGCTTTTTAATCTGCTCGTCCAAGTCTTTGACGATGCCGTCTTCAATCTCGACGGTTTTCTCGTTGGCGCGGCCGTTGCCCAGACGCCCGGCGACGTCGCCCATGCGGCGGGAAATATGATCCAGAGACTTCGGTTCCAGCTTTTCCAGATCCAGAATCATCCGCTGCGCCAGTTCCCGATATCGAGTGGGACTCTCGTTCATGTCAACCAGACGCTTGAGAATGGGAAGCGCCGCTTCCTGGTCTAACGTCTGGTACTTAACCAGCCCCTGATAGAACAGCAGCGTTGCCGGGCAGGGCGAGCTTTCCGGCTTCAAATCCTTGAGCAGGTCCGCCGCGTCGTCATACAAGCCGTTGTTGGCTAACCGGCGAGCCGCCTGCAGGTTCATGACGTTGACAAGCCAATCCGGCGTTCCCTCCGCCTTGGTTAGAGCCGTCAAATCCGCCATCGGATAGACGCGCTGGGACAAGACGCTTTCCTCAAACAGCGGCGCGTACCGCGGATCGGCGGCGATTACCATCAACGTCAAAACTTCCAGCTCTTCCCCCTCGTCCATTTCCAGCGTTACCTGCTGACGATACTGGTTGACCGTATTCTGAACTTCCGGCGAGACTTTCAGCCCCGCCAGCCACTGTTCGTACGGACCGAACACCTCCGACAGAGCAGGGCGGATAGGAGGAAGATTGTTCACATCCAGGGCGTCCGCAAAGGCGAACCCGGAGAGGGAGACGAGTAAAAGGACAATTGTTGATATATGTTTCATGGTTTTGTTAGGTGATAGTAAATGAAAGGCGGTAACGGAGTGAGCGCAGCGAACGCAGTCACGCTTCCTGCGGTTGGTTCGCCTAACGGCGAAAGCGTAATTAAGTTCCCGTTGGTCGCTCCATTACCGCCTTCCATTATTCGCACTTACTTGTTCTTTCCAATACTAATATCGTGAAGTATCTGCCGCAGGCGTTCTTCGCGGACAGACAGTTCGTTCAAAACGTTGATTACTTCCGGGTCTTCCGCAGCGGCGCCGGTAATGAGCTTCTGGCATCGCTGAGTCGTTTTGTTGATTCTCATTTGCATGGAGCGGATCATTTTCAGTTCCGCCAGCTGGTCGACCAGGGCTTCCATCATTTCGCCGCCGGGCGATTCCCCGTCCTGATTTTGCTGTTCTTTGTCCTCCATGTCTTTCAGCTCGCGCTTGATCGCCTCGAGGAGTTCCTCCAGCGTCGCGATAATGTTTTCCTGACGCGTTTGGTTGCTCACTCCGACGTTCGCCTTGTTAAACAGTTCGATGACGCCCTCAATGTCCTCGTCGGCGCTGGCTAACGCCTCGGTCATGGCGACCGCCGTTCCGTCTTCCTGTAACAAGAGCAGGGCCTTGGTCCCTTCCATATAGACGTCGTTTTCGCGCCCGGAAAGACGAACCGACTCTACCGACAAAGTCCCGTCCGCGTCTTTCCCGTCGTTCTTTTTGAGCCTTTCGTCCAGACGGAGCGTCGAATCGTAAATCGACTTCTGCAGTTCCAGCATCTTCTTAAACCGGACTTCCAGCTGAGCCAGCTTGCGCTTCTCTTCTTCCTCTCGCAGCTGACGCAGAATCTCTTCCAGCTCCGACTTCGCCTTTTCCAGCTCTCGCAGCGCCTCTTCCTGCTTTTCGACCGCGCCCTCTTTCTGCGCCTGTTCGAGCTTCTTCTGCGCCTCTTCCATCTTCTGCTGGGCTTTTTTCAGACGATCCTGCGGAGTCTCCTCCTTTTGAGAATCGGAATTCTCCTGATTCTGACCTTCCTGATTTTGACCCTCTTGATTCTGTCCTTCCTGATTCTGACCTTGCTGGTTCTGACCGTCTTGTTTCTGACCGTCTTGATTTTGACCGTCCTGGTTCTGACCGTCTTGCTTCTGACCGTCCTGGTTTTCTCCC
>JAZUMX010000114.1:0-2807 GCA_045603865.1 Thermoguttaceae bacterium | reverse complement strand
TTGAACGTTATCCGGCATTTTGTCGGCAAGTCGTTGGTCAATTTCCAAGGACTTCTCGTACCGTTCCCTTGCGGCGTCAGCGTTTCCTGCGGCTTTCTCCAAATCGCCAAGTCGCACGTATGAAACGCTCAAATTCCGCTGGGCGTCAACGTTCTCCGGCATTTGGTCGGCAAGCTTTTGGCTGATTTCCAGTGCCTTCACGTACCATTCCCTCGTGCCGGCAGCGTTTCCGGCGGCATTCTCTAAATCGCCAAAATGTCCATACGAAACCATCAAATCCCGCTGGGTTTGAACGTCATTCGGCATCAGGCCGGCAAGCTTTTGGCGGATTTTCAGAGCCTGCTCGTACCATTCCCTCGCGGCAACTGCGTTTCCGGCGGCATTCTCCAAATCGCCAAGGCACTCGTACGAAACGCTCAATTCCCGCTGGGCGTTAGTATTAGAAGGAAATGCATCGGCGCGTTCCTCGCGAATTTCAAAACATCGTTTTTGCGTCTCTCTTGCCTCATTCATCTTCCCAAGCGAATTGAGTATATCCCCGGCGGTATCAAGCATCCTGGAAAGATTCCAGTCGATTTCATCCTCAGAAGCCTCTACCGTCCAGTTATCCGCAAGCGCCAAGCAAAATTCAGAAACCGGCGTGATATTCCACGAATTCTCGGATGAATACCAGAACGTATCGTTTTTTTCAAGCAATTCGTTGCATTTATCACGGATTTTAGCGACGATTTCCTTTTGGACGTCTTCCGGGATTTCTTGCTTAACAGTATCTGCCACCAGACGATGAATACGAGCGATTTTCGGTTGTCCTTCCAAAGGCGTGAGGAGATTGTATCCAGTCAACTCATCAAGAACCTCTAAGCCTTCGTCTTCGTCAAGATCAACCAGTTCAGGAAGCCAGGCAAGCCCAACTGCGTCGGGGGGCATAAGAGCCGCGAATTCCAAGGCTTTACGCGCGTTGTCAGAAAGCGCAGAAAGCGTGGATTGTAAAACCACTGAAATACATTCCGCCTGATGACGCCGGAGTTCCTGCGTTTTATCCGCCATCGTTTCCATCGTGTCCGAGATGTTCGCTCTGAGACGTTCACACTGCTTTTGATACGTAACGCGGGGAGACATATCCAGATACGATCCTGTCAGCTCAACCGCCAACGTAAAACCGTCCAGCAGCTTTGCAATTTCTCGCGCTGCCGCTGTTTCCTGCGGATCGTCTCCGAACTCTCGAAGGTTGCTTAACAGTTCGACAGACTCGTCTTCACTCAGCCGATCTACTTGTTCCGTATGGATGTGCGGGAATTCGTTGGCGGATTCCCGGGTCGTGATGATCACATGGAAGAAATCGGGCAGTTTATCCAGGTTTCTTCGAGAAATCAATTCAAGCCGGTTCACGTTGTCCAGAATAAGCAGGACGTGCGTTCCAAGAGTTCTGTCGATGCCTTTCTCTTTATTGCGCTGCTCAATGTGCATAATCTTATTTTTCAGCGTATTATACAACGTTGTGAGCTGCTGTTCGTTCGTTCCTTTCAGTTCTACTCCGTGCATTTCGGCAATACTGGAAGAGAGAATTACGTCTTCGAGAGAGTCCGAATTTTCACAGGTTGCAAAGACGCGCCCCAGCTCGTAATCCCACGCAAAGGCGTGCCCGTAGGTAAGAGCCAACTCGGTTTTGCCGATTCCGCCCAAACCGTTGACAGCAGAGATGGCTGTAGTACATGATGTACTAAGCGTTTGACGCAGCGAGCGAAGATTCTCCCGCCGTCCAACGAAGTTTTCGTTGTATTTCGGATACGCGGCGTTGATTGGCGATTTCTCGGCAATTACCTGTTTGAAATACTTGTCTTTTATATTCTCGCATAAGGAGCGAAGTATCTCATCAATTTTGAAACGATCCAGATTGTGCATATCAAAGTCTGGACCTGACTGGATTTGTCGAATTTGCTTGACCCAGTGGGGGAACTTGACCTGTATATCCTGCGGGATTTCGGGAAGCGGGTTAACGTTAAAGTTGTACAAGTCATCGACGGCGACAATCAGCATGGGCGCAGTACCCTCTCCCAAAACCCGGCGGTGCATTTCGTGCTGCATCCACCAGTCGAACTCTTTGGCGCAAAATTCGCTATGGAAGTAATTGGGGGACAAAAGCACGACGAAAAACCGAGACTCGGCGAGACTGGATCGGATTCGATTGTCCCAGTCGGACATGGAATGGATATTAGTCTTGTCAAAAAAGACTTCAATTTCCCTGCCGAACATCTTTTTATGATCCGTTGAGCCCTTGAGTTTCTCTACAAACTCGTCAACGAAGCCGGGCTTGCCGTTTTCGGATACGTTGTCTTTGTGAGCGTAACTGATGAAGTAGTCGAAATTATATGGCATGATTTTTCTCCGTTAAATAAATAACTGCGTATATAATAACTATACGAAATCGAAGAAAAAAGGTAACAGGGAAAAATAATCGCATTTTATGAGTGCGCGCTCATAGGCAAGAGGTTTGATTTGCGTCATGAGCGCGCTGCGCTGATTAACTGTTCAGGCTTGCTGTTGCCGGTTGAACGAAAACTCCGCTCTCTTTATTGAGGCAAAGTCAATTCTCGTTCGCCAAAGGATAAATACCAGGCAGCGTTTTCGGAAACCGCCTCGGTTCCAAGCTGGCACAGAATGGTTTGCAGTTGTTCCAATTTGGTCTTTGTTCTTTTTACTGATTCTGTTTCGGAATCGGCGTCAGACTCTGTTTCAGGATTGGCGTCAAATTCAGTTTCGCGTTCAGCTTCCAGCAGTTCGTCAAAATTTTCTCTTGCGAAGTCTGG
>JAZUMX010000113.1:0-5909 GCA_045603865.1 Thermoguttaceae bacterium | reverse complement strand
GTGTACGCAGCCTAGAGCTTTTCGTACATCTGCTCTTGAGTAATTCCCCATTGATTCAGCCGCCCCTCGTCGGGTCGATACGCCCACGTTTCCTGAATGACGATTTCTGCCGTCGGCGCGTTTTCCTTGATGAAATCGTACAGGTTTTTCGCGTACGGGAAGTACGAATCCGACTGCCAGCTGAAATGGCTTGCCTGCTGAATGGAAACGACGTCCCATGGCTTGCTTTGCACCTTGTCTTTGTACGACCACGTTTTAAAGAACCGCCACGACGGGTCGTTGGCTTCCCGGTCGATGTTGCTCCAGTGTCGTTCCATCGAACATCCGCCGATATAAATCTGATCCCATTCCAAATGACAGCCCGGAACGGACTCCACGACCGGCTTGAAATAGCGGCTCAGACTGTTGGAAAAGCTGTTGCCGATCGATAGAACCCGCAGCGTCTTTTCCGCCGGAGCAGGGGACTGACCCTCAGACGGCTCCTCCGCCCAAACCGCGGACGCCGTCATACCAACTAACGCGATAATCGTTATCGCCAGACGAATAGATGATTTCATACGTTTTCTCCTTGAGTGTTATAATGTGTTACAGTTTTGACTTCATAACAACTTGAAAAAGCAAGCGACCAACGGGAGCGATTATTGGCAGGCGCGCGGCAGCGCGGACTGGCTCCCCCGCCATCGGGGGGTAATTCTCCAATGGTTTTTGTTCAATCGTTACAATGATTTCGTCTTGAGCGTGAGTTTGAATCCGATCAAGATAGTTATCGCCGCGTTGCTTGTACAAAATATCAACCAGACGCTTCAATTCCTTAATCTGATCTTCCGTTAGCGGGGCGTCTTGGCTGTTCTGCTGACCGCATTGAGCAATTCTCTTAATTGTTCTGAACGGAATTGACCCGACTGAATTAATGTCCTGTATGAGCATTTGGGAAAAATTGCGCTGCGTCGCAGACATTTTCGGTATTGCCTTTTCCAAAGCGATACACGCCTTAACGGCATAAGAAAGATTGTTTCGCGTTCTTTCCTGCTGCAAGTTGCCATTATCGGCGAACTGCTTTAATTTTGAATACATGCCCGGTATAAAAATGTTATCATCTCCTTTTCTGTCCCAGAAAAGCTGGCTGAACGGCTCCCGGCTTTCGTTGTAATCGCATTCAACGGCTTGAATAGCGTCTTCCAGCGTCCATTCTTCAATCTTATTTGTAACAAGATTGTAGAAAAACGCAAAGAAACTGGGCCCCAGCCGTCTAAAGAGGAACGCGCCGGGCTTGTCGCTCAGACGAGCTGTTTTGACCATTGCCGGAACCTGCTCGATTCGTTTAAGCTCATCCGGATGTTGTGTCTCCAAAAAGGAGTGTGCGGCATTGAATTTCTTTTTCAATTCAGAATAGAAGCTCAATTCTTCAGCGTCGTCCAATCCTTGAGTAAGCTTTTTGTATAAGGCGGCGGGAGACGGCTCTTCGTCAATAGAAAAAATCTTTGCATCTTCGCCCAGAATTTCGTGTATGGTAAACATCTTTTCCTGAGCGATAGCCTGGTTTTGAGTAATAGCCGCTCCTGTTTCCGTGGGGAAGAAGTGGAAAATATACAGGTTGTCAAACAACTTTGAACCGATTCGGTTGATACGCCCAACTCGCTGAATAACCCGCGTGGGATTCCATGGAATGTCATAATTGACGACTACCCCCGCCCGGTTGAGGTTAAAACCTTCAGAAAGCTTGTCGGTTGTGATTAATATATCGTAATCGTCTTCCTGTTCTTCAAAAGAGGCGTCAAAGTTGGTTTGAACCGTTCTGGCGTTTTGTTGGGTGAAATTGCGGCTATCAATTGCCAAAATGCGTTTTGGAAATCTTATTTCGAGAAATCTTTTAATATGGTCTAACGTGTCGGAATACGCTGTAAAAAGCAACACTTTTCTTTTGGGCGCGTTTTCAGGCAGAATGCCGGCATGCGTTCCGTTGAGAACCTCTTCTATAACGCTGACCAGTTTGGCGCATTTCGGGTCTTCGGTTGACAGTTTCAGTTCATCAACTTGAGCAATTAATCTTTCAAACAGCTCAATATCTTCTTTGAGATGTTTTTGAAACAATTTCCCGTTGAAACCGGGACTGTCCATTTCATAAAAAACGTCGTAACGTCCGCTTTTGCCGCTTTGTTCGTATTCCTCTAACAGTTTGCGAATCGCTTCATCCAATGCTTCAAAAGCATCATAGTCATTTTCGATTC
Organism: Thermoguttaceae bacterium; assembly: GCA_045603865.1. Taxonomy (GTDB): domain Bacteria; phylum Planctomycetota; class Planctomycetia; order Pirellulales; family Thermoguttaceae; genus RUG11551. Next base: position 3,681 of record JAZUMX010000113.1, on the reverse strand, counting down.
GGAGGATTTTATCCATCTTTTTGCGAGAATACAAATATTTCCCCGTGCGCTTGATAAACGCCAGGGTATTTATCATGGAATCATGAATATTAACCAAAGTCTGACGAAACGCTCCAAACGAACTTTCAAAACGCTGAACCACCAAACGCTGCATAAACCAGTAGACGTTGTTTTGGTATACCTCTTGTTCCTCTTGATTCTTGAGGTAATTCTGCGGTCGATAGAGTGTTCCATGAAAAGCGCCTTCCGGTCCGAAATAGTCGGTAATAACGCTGTCGTAGAATTGATTTTGTTCCGGGGTCAGTTCAAAGAACTGTTGAACGGGCGGCTGTACGGTTGGCAACGCTGTCAGTTCAGTTGAATAGTCAGGGTCGTTAATCAGGTCGATTCTATTGCGGCGAATAACAATCTTTTCCATAATTTGGCGAATATTTTTCGCAATCGCTTTAGAGTATGTTGCTGCGGCTTTTCGGGCTTTTTTCAGATTGTACTCGCCGTTGCTTTCCGGTTCTAAAGCGATCTCACATTTTTCAAGATAGCGTTTAATAGATTCGTGGTCGCGTTTGATAATCGCTCTATTGAGATAACGCGCTTTTTCATATTGCTCTGAAAATACTTTAAATTTGACGTCCAGATTTCCGCCGGGTACAAAAAGGGAATTCCTCCCGTTGGAAAACAGGTGCAGTAACGCCAGCAAATCAGAAGGACGGTTATTAAACGGAGTAGCCGTAAGGAGGACGACTTCTTTATTGTAGCAGACTTGTGCCAACTGTTCGTATTTGACTGTATCTTCGTTGCGGAAATTGTGCGCTTCGTCTACGATAACCATATCAAAGTCGTTATCTTTTTGAAGCTTTTTAAGAAGAAAGTCGAGCTTTCCATGTGACCAGATTTCCCAATCGTGGAGACGGAATCGACGTTTATATTCATTCCATCCGCCAGAGGCGCCGTCCGGTTCGCCAATCAGACCCGGAGGGCAAATTATCAGCCCGCGCTTTTGACGCATGGCGGCAATCAGCCCGGCAATAATGGACTTGCCCAACCCGACAACGTCGGCAATAATCACGCCGTTATAAGCGTCCAGTTTTAACAGCGCTTGAGTAACCGCGTCTGTTTGATAACGGTACTGCTTGAACTGGGCTTTCTTGAGAATTCGTTCCATGCGCGCTATGCTGAGCTGGAACGCTTGACACTCCATATAGTTTTTGAGAATCAGATAATACGCTTCGTATGGCGTCAACGCTGCCGCTACTGATTCATTCGTCAGAATGTCGATAAGAATTTGACGTTGCTGCGGATCTTCGGTTAACGGAACGGCTTTTTCCCATAACTTCTCGTAATAATCAATGGCTTTTTCTGACCCGAAATTGTGAATTTCAACGTTTAATTCGTTCCGAAGTTCCAGTCCCGGTTGGGAAAAGTTGCTGCTGCCGGTAATCCAGCTGTGGGTAAGAAGGGTTTCATGCGCTTCGTCCATTGTAAAAATGTATAATTTGGCATGGTTTGGTTCTCGCGTTTTGCGAATTTCCAAACGATCTTCCTTCAGCAGTTTGATGAATATTTCCAAACGTTCATGAAACGATTCTTTGTCAACTTGTTCCGAACGGACGATGTGTCCAATGGAGTTGTAAAAGGATGCGCGAATCTCGTCGGCGCTGACGCCGCTTCGCGTCCGAACGCATTCGACCAACTGGTTGCAGAAAGTATCCGCTTCCATGCCAACCAGAACCCGAAGACGGAGATTGGGGTTATTTTTCAACGGTTCAACTAAAACCGAGACTCCGGAAAAATAGAAGAAACCGACAAGCATATCCAGCTGACGGCTATAGTTCATCAGTTCACCCAATCGGGCGCCTAACGTAATCGATTCGGACGGTTGGTTCGTAATAAACATGAAAAGGAAATGGGAAATAAAAAAATAATTTTTCGTAGCCCCCAGATTTATCTGGGGGACATGATAAATGAGGAACGAACGCCTAAAGGTTCAAACGTCAAAATGTTAATCGAGGTATTCGCTTTCTAAATCGTAAGCGCCAGGTTTCTTCTTCGACGCGCGCGAACGCGGGGCAGGGGACTTTGAAGCTGCCGAAGGCGCAGCCGCGGTATTGGTTGCAGAACCTTCAACAATCGCAATCTCGTCTTCTGTCAAACCATAAAGCTGATAAACCAATTGGTCAATTTGCGATTCCAGTTGTGAAACGTCTGCTGATTCGTCTGCCGATTTTGCTACGAGAATCTGGTCGACAAGATTTGAAATTTTATCCGAAATTGTTTTTTCGGATTTAATAGGAATATTTAAAAGCGGTTCTTTGTCAATTTGGAAATTTTCACCCTGCATTTTACCCTTGTGTCTTAACCAAAACTCTATGAGTCTTGAATTGAGCAAACCGGTTAAAAATTTCATATTAAAACGTGAAGTCTGAATTACAAAAAAAGTAGCCGATACGTATACATCAAAATCTGAATATGAAAAACAGGGTCGACCAACACATTTTCTCAAACTGACAATTTTTTCGCCTTTGAAAAAATGTTCTTGCCGCGCTCTGTGAAGTCCATATGGTTTGTTGTCTGATGTAATCAAACTTTGAAAATGATCTAAATGATTTTTTATGTGAGGATATGGTAAGATATTACATTTATACTTAAATTTTGAATCTGTATAAATTAACCATAAATCATTATTATATGACGTGTAATATCGATGAATTTGTTTGGTTGTAAAATACGGTTTGATGAGTTTTTTTTCTTTTGTTGTGAGATTGAGCTTCATTAATTCTTCATTAGACAATCCAAAAATACCCTGTCCAATTCTAAAATTGGGATTTTTTTTAACCATTTTTTTATCTACAAAATCATGGTGAGGGTGTATTCCATTTATAGCATCATCAGATTTGAGATGAACCGCATTCAGTTGTATCTTATCTAATATTTCGTCTGTTTTTGATCCTGAAAAATTAAATATCGTATTAGTCATATAGGCAGGTTCAATTATCGCGTCTATATATTCAGCGTTGATTTGATTTTTATTAAGGATACCACAAACATCTTCTTTTTGCGGTTTTTGTTTTAACAACTTCCTATAATCAAAAGAATACTGATTACGAGTTAATGACTTTTTAAAGATCATAATCATGGTTTGAATATTGGCGCTAGTTTCAAAAATCATATATGTATTAAAGTCAATTAGCTGTAAAATTCTGGTTTCAGAAATGACTTTGTTTCGTAATATGCTGGCTCCAGCATTGGTTGTCCAATTATTTGTTGCGATAAAACAAAGGATCCCGTCTTGTTGTAAAAAATCAATACCTCTACATGTAAATCCATACCATAAGTTCATTTTTCCTTCATAATAGGGCGATTGTTCCCTAAAACCATCAAACGCTTTTTTATATTTATACTCTAAACCATACGGTGGATTTCCAATAACGATGTCGAAACCGGTTGTTATATTGAACATCCATTCGGGGTCAAAGAATGGCGAGCAAGCGTTTTGATCGTACGGATCCCAGCTGGCAACCAATTCAGCCAGTTGGTCAATTTTGGCGTCTGGCTTTCGTTTTGCTTTTTGCTTTTCCTTTTCAATATTCCTTCTTGCGGCGTCAATGCGGTTGTCCAGAACGCGCCGTTTGGACGCATTGGCGCCAATTTCCACCCATTGTTCCGTTCCTTCGGTAAACAGGT
>JAZUMX010000112.1:0-11453 GCA_045603865.1 Thermoguttaceae bacterium | reverse complement strand
CTCTCGCCGTCGTCGTCATCGTCGGAATCGCATTTTTCCGACGAGGCAAATTGAACGAAGGATTCTATTTGATTTTCATGGACAATCTTGAGTTCGGTTCGTATCTTGTCTTTGAGATTATCCGTTTCGGGGTTATCCTTTTCGTCGTTGATACCAAGCGCCATTTTGATAACCATAAGATGGTTAACCCAGGTGGGCTTTCCCCAGGAACCGGGTTTGCTGGAATTGTCTGAAGAACTGTCGGACTCAAAATTATCTTCAGATTCTAATTCATCGTTAAAAACAAATGATTTGTGCAAGTTAAAAACAATATTGTTCATCTCTTTGGGAAAGGATCGAAAAACGTTCTTTCCCATGCTAATTAGAAGTCTGCCTAAATTCTGTTGTCTTTTTTCTTCCTGTTGATCAACAATCGATTCCGCATCGTTGAACTGCCCGCTGTTAGAAAGCAATTCAACAAGCTGCAAATAGGCGTACGACTGGATTTCTCTGTTTTCAATGCGTCCGATGCATTCAAAGGCAGACATGTAATCCTGCATTTTCCAGTATTCATTTGCCACCATGCCAAGCGCCAATCCTTGATGAACAAGCGACTTAATATCAGAAATCCGTTCCTGAATCAATTCGAGCGTTGCTGTTGCTTCGTCAACGTTGCGAAGTTGCAGAAACATTTCACACGCCGTAAAGAGATACTTGCTTCTGTCGATAAGGTTGTCCAGCTGAGCAAATTCGTTTCTTGCCTGTTTAACAAGAGAAAGCGCCATTTCCTTATCGTTCAATCGCGGCAAAATAAAAAGAATTACCGACTGGAGATGGGGACATCGCTCATTAATATTGGGAATCGCCAGTGTTTCTTCCATGAGCTTTTCTATCCAATAATCCAGTTCAGGCATAGTTTCTTTTTTCGAAATATACCTCGTTAGCTGATTATCGAGAGATCTTCGTATTGCGTCAGCCCGAATATCGACATAGCGAATCTGAGAGATTGTTTCCCAGGCATCGTCTGTGTAATTGGCAGCAGCCTGGACTTGAGCGATCTTGCTCAATGCAACGTCTCGATCAACGCCGTCGTCAATAATCTTAGCTATTTTAACAGCAGTAGTCAGTACATTATCGTCCATAAATTCATTATACGTATTCTAATTTAAAAAGTAACCGCGCTTTATAAAAAATTCTTGATTTTTTCCGGCAGTTGAGTATATGGATAAAGTTTTTCGTAGTCCAACAACCCGGATAAGGCGCGGGAAAAGACGTGAAAGCCTTTTTCTGCCAGAACGGCTACGGGATTCAAACCGCCAACGGTTACGACGCCAATTCGCCCGTCGTCGACAGGAATTCCCAACAGAGACTGATTAGGATGACCGACAAGAATATAAGATCCCAGACCGATTGCTTTCATTTTTTTGCCGATTTCTTCAACCATAGGTCTGGATTCCGCAGGCGTCTCTCGAAATCCGGCGCCAACAATTCCATCTCCATGTCGAACGGCGCTGCGGAAGTCCGTCAAACCGGCGCGAATAAACAATTCCAACGGATCCAGGCTGATGCCGTCGTAATGAATGATTTCTGTAAAGCGAACGGGCTGATGATTTTCAAAACGAAGCAAGCCGGCAAACCGGGATTGCATTGGCACGCCATTTTTGAGAAGCGCGCCGTTGAGCGTAATGGTGCAAACCGTGCAAAAACCGATTTTGTCGTACGGAACGGAAACGTCTCCGGCGCGTTCGCCCGGCCCCAACAGGCAAACCAGCGTTCCCATCGAATAACCGCACGCGAAAACGCTGCATATTTCCTTAACGCAACCTGCGAAAATATGAGGATCTACCAGAGATACGTTAACAATTACCTTGCCTGTTTTTTTGGACAAATCAAACGTCATTCGATAGATCATCTGATCTATTTTCGACGACATATATCCAACCCGCTGAAGAGCCTGAAGATCGTGAAGCTGTTCCTGACCGAAAGTGGTAAGGATTCGTCCCTGACGCCCAACGGATTGGGTAAACCCTTCCTGATCCAGTTCCTGAAGGTACATTCGCACAGCGCGTTCTGAAACGTCCATATCGGAAAACGCCAACGCCTGAGCAATCGCCGTCGAACTGAGCGGACGATTCTCTGACTGCAATACTTCCAGGATAGCTTTTTTCTTTTTATCTACTTTATCCATAGCAACAAGAGAACAGGAAGAAGGAAGCAGGAATTAGGGAACAGGAAGTAGGGAATAAGGAGTAGTTTTTTAATTCGGTCTTCGGGTCATTACTATTTCCTATTCCCTATTCCCCATTCCAAAGATTACTGAAAAATGCCTAAGTGCCGAATGTATACTTCCATAATCATTAAATTCATGGTGGTAATATAATGTTTCCCGCCAACGTTTGACCATTTATCGATTGATGGACTTTCTGTATCCCAGCTTCCCGCGCACGGATGGTTAGCCGGCAGTTGAGAGTCTCGCAATAAAGGCATAATGACGGACTGCCATTTCTTCCATGCTTCCCCTTTTTGCGCGAACATGACTGCGGTGCCATAATACCAGTAATAGACGTCTCTTGTATAGTCTGAATCGCCTTTTTTTCCAGGCGCGTTTTGCAGCAGATACGGAATGGTTTGTTGTGAATCAACCAAATCCGGATTGATGCACCACTGCATAAAAAGCCCCTCCGCGGTCATGGCAGGAGTGGTTTTTCTCCAGTCTGTATACTTGGGATCGTTTCCGATATCCGGATTGTAAATATAACGTTTAGTTTCAGGATGCTGCGCTCGTTCAAGCCAATGCTGGGCTTTGTTAAGAACAGGAACAACCTCTTCAGGCTTGAGAACTTCTGCCGCCATGGCTGAACGAAGAGCCATAATCTGCCATCCAGAGGAGGACGTGTCGGATTCAAGGTGAGGCTGTCCTTCCTGTCCGGGAGTTTCATATCGCCACCCTCCTAAATGGGGGTTTTGAGTGGCAATGATGTATCTTGCCGCCGCCTGCGCCGGAGGCAAAAGATTGGGATCGTGAGTCATGCCGTACGCTTCGCACAGAGCAATTGTCGCCATGGCGTGAGCGTATGGGCTGTAATTGTAGTAAACTTGCGTTTCGTCAAGATTATTGAGGTCGTCTTTATCATAAATTGCTCCAACAGCGCCCTTGATCCCGTTGGTTCCAACGACGGGAACGGTTTGCTGCTGTTCGATTAAATAATTAAGCCCTTTTTGAATCTCCTCTTTATACGGGCCGTCTTTATGAGTATACCCGGCGCCGAGCATGCTTAACAGAGCCATTGACGTAGCTGCTGTATCGCACTTTTTAGAACCGTTTTGCTGCAATTTCTGACTGGCTTTAATCGACGCCGGCTGCTGATGAAAACTCCAATGTCCATCAGGCCACTGCGTTTGAGAAACGTATTTAAGACCATTTTCAATCGTTTGATTGATAGCCGCGTCGCCGCCATAACTGGTTATCATTTGAGGGCGCAAAGCGGGATCCCGCTTTTTATACGCTTCTGACGGCGAGGCGTCGTTGCGGTCTATCGAAATGATTGACAGCGCGCCGATAGAAACGGAGGATTCCGGCAGCGTTTCCAGGCTCTTGAATTCTTCGCCGTTTAATCCGCCAAAACCAGCGTTAAAGTCCCGAGGAATCGGAACGCTAGTCGCTTTTTGAGGCGATTCCAGAACGATGCTGTGCGAGATATCTTTAGCCGTCTGATCTTTATACGTTGTAGAAGAATCATAATTGGAACGAGGAAGCCCGCGAGAGCCTTCGGAAATAGGCATGCGGGTTTGAGCCTGGGGCGCGTTTGAACTGGCTTTTGCCAGTATTGCTGTCTCTTTAGCCCGAATATAGTTATTGGGGCGATCTGACATAACAGGTCGAATCTGATCCGGAACGGAACTGACGGACTGTTCTGGCATTTGATTGCTCAGTTCCGCCAGCGACGCGTCATTTTGAAGATTGAGAATCGTCGGATCGTATATTGTCGGGCGAATCGATTCCGTATCTCCCGCTTTCAGAACGACCTGGGAAGAATCTGCAATGATGGCGGTTTGCTGACCCATCGACCCAAAGTCCGACTGCGGCTGTTCATGCTCAACCGCAGAAATCTGAGGTTCATGCTCCGGAAGAGGAATGCTTTTGTGCATGTTGCTGGGATTGAATTCCGTATTGTACGTTCGGCTAAGGTCTGGCTGAACGTCTTCCGTCGGCGTTTTGAGTTCATTTACCGAAATCGGTGAAACATTGGGAATATCCGACAGTTCAGGAGAGTCTGGCGTTTGAAATTCGTGTTCAATCGACGAATTAAAATCGTCTGCCGCCGGCTGCGATTTTTCATCGTTGAACTCCTGTTCTTCCGCCGGAGACGTTGGCGTGAGTTGTTCAAAGCTGTCTTGAACTTCAGGCGAATCCAGTCGGCTTTCAGAATACCCGGAAACAGCGCGGGGCTCCTGAACCGGCATCGGGACTGGCTCGGCTTTGTCAACGTCGGGGAAAAGGCGATTTTCCACCAGACTGGTTTTTAACAGAATAAACTTATCGTGTACATAGGCAAGTAATGCAATATGAGCCAATACACTGAGAAAAAGGCAAAATTGTATTCGAAACAGCCATTGAGAGCGTTTTTCAGACAGAACGGCGTCATACGCAGCATTTGAGTTTTTGACCCTGCGGTTTGACCCTGAAATGGCGTTATTTGACGAAACGGTCGTTTCTGGCGCTTGTTGGTTCATTTGATTTCGGTTTGACGATGATGGGACTATTTTCTCGCTTTAGCGGTTACACAATAATCTGTTATTCCTACTTCCCGGCAGGCGTCAATACAGAAAAAAATCGGTTCAAAACGACAATCCCGGTCTGCTCGAACGATAACGTTGTTTTTGGTTGGATTGCTGTTCCAGTGGACTTTAAGCGCCTTGATTAACTGGTCTGCGGTAAGCTGTTCTTCCCCGATAAAATACTCGCCTTCGGAATTGATATTGATAATAAGCTCCTTGGGCTGTTCAATCAAAGGCTTTGCGATGCTGGTTTCAGGAATGTTGATGTCCATGCGCCGTTCTTCCTCTGAAAACTGCGACGATATAAGGAAAAATATAATCAGCAAAAACACGACGTCAATCAACGGCGTGAGACTCAGGTTTGCCAACGCTTTGCTGTGCGGTAACTGTATCATCTTTTTAATTTAATTATTGTATCGTCAGGAAAACCTGGCGGTATGGTTAGCGTTCGTTTTGCGTCCTGAGCGATATGCACAGTAAAAGTCAAACGCAATTAAAAAACGCTTTTTTAATATTATAGTATAAAAAACGGTTCTTTGCAATAGTCCAAACGCCTTTATTGATGAAATTTTATAACAAAATTAAAATGAAAAGTTGGATTTTTCCCCCTGGGGGGGTCGATATTTTGTCATAATTATGTATAATCCCCATTATCTCTGTTTAAGCGCATCGCTAAATAATGCGGAATTCGGAATGCGGAATTACGCAAGCGCGCTTCCCTACTGCCTTTTAATCACGATTTTCAAACCCATGTCTGAAACCGCCGAGGAATTCCGTAATCGACTTATTAACCAATATAACGAAATCGCGCGTCTGGCTGGGGCTTTGGCGCACGAAATCAAGAATCCGCTGTCGACCATTCGCCTTAATCTTGACTTGATGGCGGAAGACCTCACGCCTCCTGAGACCCAGAGAGAGCGGCGAACTGCGCTTAAACTGGAAACGGTTCGCAATGAATGTAAACGTCTGCAAAATCTTCTGGACGAGTTTCTTTCCTATGCCCGAGCGCGAAGTTTGCAGCTGCATCCAGGCAATCTCAACAACGTCGTTCAGAGCGTTTTGGACTTCTTCATGCCGGCGGCTGTGGAGTCCGGAATTGATCTGTCTGCCTATCTTGCCAACGATCTGCCGACGGTTATGCTGGACGACGAATCTTTTTATCGCGCCCTGCTCAATCTGCTCATTAACGCTCAACAGGCAATTTGCCACAGCGCTGAAAAGAACGCTTCCCAGAACGAAGCGGCATCTCAAGACGTCAAATCGGAGAATATCGGGAGAATTACAGTTCGGACCAGCGCCGAGCCGGAATCCGTCGTTTTGGAAATTATCGACGACGGCCCCGGCATGAACAAGGCGGTGGCGCAAAAATGCTTTGAGGCGTTCTATTCCACAAAACGCGGAGGCTCCGGGCTGGGCTTGCCGACCGTAAAACAGATTGTCGAAGCGCACAACGGCAAGGTTGAAGTTCAAACCGAGGAAGGAAAAGGAACCCGGTTTATTATTACGCTGCCGACTCTGGCGAGAATCAGCTAGACAACAATAACAAACAAGCTCCTTGTTGAGACGCTTGCGTCAATTGCTAATTGCTAATTGACAATTACTCTTTGTCTTCTACAAAGTAGACAATTTCGCAATCCGGCAGCGCTTTTTTGAGCTTTTCCGCCCCTTCTTCCGTTATTTTTGTTCTGGAAATATGCAGCGTTTTGAGAGTCGTAAGCTGTTCCAGAGTTGTCACGCTGGCGTCGGTAATGACAGTTCTGCCCAGATGAAGGAACTCGAGTTTTTTCATCTGGTTCAGTTTCGCAACGCCAGCGTCCGTAACGCCGGTATTGTCAAGATTGAGCCAGGTCAGCTTCGGCATTTTGAGAATTGAGTCTATAGCGCCGTCGTCGACTTTGGTTGAGTACAAATTGAGTTTGCTCAGTCTGGGAGCGGCGCTGACGTATTCCACGCCCTGATTGCCGACAGCGGTTGAGGAAACGTCCAAATCCTTCAATTCCTGCATCGCTCCAAAATACTTCATGCCCTTGTCTGTCAATTGGGTTGACGCCATGCGAACCCGCTGAACCTTTTGGCATTGTGCAATGCAAAAGGCGCAGTCTTCGCCGGTTTGAGTTTCCGAGATGAGAATCTGCGTTACGTCGGGATAGGATTTTAAATTCTTTGCTCCTTTGTCGGTGAATTTTGTTTTATCCATCTTGAGAATGTTCATTCTCTCCTTGACAGGATGAGTCTTCAAAATCTCGTCTGCGTCGCCGTTGGCGGGAATGGTCAGCGTCTGAATGCTTCCTTCCGGCGGCAGGTCGGGAACGAATTGGACTTTGTTGTTTGACTGAGAGCCGGAAAGCCCGAAATACTGCGGGAAAAACTTCGCACAAATAAAGGCAATCGCCACGCTAAAAACAACCAATAATATTTTTCTCGTTTTCATAATAACATCTTCGCTTTACTTCTTTTTATCTTCAACGCCTGCCGAAAAAATATACTCGCTAAACGCGTCCATATTTATTGGGGTAACGATATCTCCGTCCACCGGTTTATGTATTTCAACACCCTGCCTTTGATCAAGCAGGAACGCATAGACAACAATTCTGTAAATTAAATACCCTAAAATTGATAATCCCAGAATCGCAAGCGCCAACACTAAATAATCTATCGTTGACGTCTTTTCCAAAGGAGCGGACTCGTTGGCAACGTCCACAATCTCGCCGGCGTTTTCATCGATATATTTCATAACGGATTCTGAAATACGGAAGCTCACATAGCAATTCATAACTAAATCATATCCGGTATAATTTAGCAGTGAATTATCAACGCCAATAATCGCAAGCAGATGACCAATATCGGAATCCAGATCGACGTTAACTGCCGGGATGTTAATAAAGGTGAATTCAATGAGCGTTAAATTCACATTGTCTTCAAACGACGACAAAAGCCAATTGTCTAAAAGATTGTCTGAGGCGTCCTGAGTTTTATTTCGTTTCAGAAAAACATAAGAATTTGACTGCGAGCGAATTAAATCGTCGATTTGCCTGTCCGCGCCGTTCTTTTCAGTATAGCTGTTTCGAATGGAGTAAAGAATATCCGCCGTGTCTGTCGACTCAACATAATCGTCGTTTGAAGCGTCTTCGGCGGCTTCCGTATTGCCAGTATCTTGGGCAGCGTCTGGATTTGCGGGAGCTACAGGCGCAGGGGCGTTTGTATCGCTGCGAGAATCGCTGGTCAAATCCGCCGCGGCGTCTGACGGTTCAGCGCTCAACGCCAATTGCGGAACTGCGAAAGCAAACGCCGCCAATACCGTTGTCAACGATATCAGAAGCGTAATCATTCGGCAGAGTCTATATAATTCAATCGGTCGATTGAACCAGGATTTCGGAACGAATAAAAACATTATGGGATGTCCCGAATAAAACATTCGGAACGCTTTAATTTTAACTGGATATAATTTAACGGTTTATTCAAATATCTTAACATAAAAATTTTAAAAGAAAAGACGAGTTGACAGGAATTGACCAAAAAATAATAGAAATAATCAATTTGATTCTTCATACAAGCCCGAAACAGACAAGACTTTAGAGCGTTCCGCCATTGAGCGTTCTGGACGCTGGATCGATTGCCGCCAGCGCCAGACGCTCTCCGCTATCGGTTTAGATTTTATTCCGTTTTAGAAACATCCGTTCCCTTCGGTTGAGGAACAAACGTAACCAGCTTTGACTCGTCGATTTCGCCAGCGAGAAGCTGATGAGCCTGATCAAAAGATACGCTCATGTGATTCCCATAGTTGAGCTGCAGGAAATCAAGGTTATATCCATACCAAACGCAAATACGCCCATCGCCGAGAAAACGGGAATTGCATGAAGAACTGTTCCATTGGACAATGGGTTTGAAAACATGCTGTAATCCAATTCCCAAATTTGTTTCCTTTGCATAAAACTGTTCGTAGACTCGTTTTGGATGCAATAGTGCATAATACGAATCGTACTTCGGATTATCGGATTTGATTACCTCGTTACAAGTAACATCAGGAGACCAAAGACGCAAGGAGTTATCATCGCTCCAAGAGAGAATCTCGCCAGAACGAAGTTCAAAGACGCCTTTGATATAGTCTTTATATTGCATGACCGCTTTAAAAGTTCCATTGGGAGACCAAAGACGCATAGTATGATTATCCCACGAGGGAATGTTGCCAGAACGAAGTTCTTTGACGTCAGTGCTCCAGTCAGTATGCCCTTCCAGAACCGCTTTACATACACCATCAGGAGACCAAAGACGCAAAGAGTTATCATCGCTCCAAGAGAGAATGTCGCCGGAACTAAGTTCAAGAACACCTTTAATATAGTCTTTATGCCCTTCCAGAACCGCTTTAAAAGTTCCATTGGGAGACCAAAGACGCATAGTATGATTATCCCACGAGAGAATGTCGCCGGAACTAAGTTCAAGAACACCTTTAATATAGTCTTTATGTCCTTCCAGAACTGCTTTACATTCACCATCAGGAGACCAAAGACGCATAGTTTTATCCAAACTCCATGAGAGAACGTCGCCTGAACAAAGTTCTAGGACGCCCTCGACAGTGCGAACATGTCCTTTCAGAAAACATTTATACGTCCCGTCAGAAGACCAAAGATGCAAGTCGGTATCCCAATTACTCCAAGCGAGAATGGCGCCAGAACATAATTCTTGGGCAGAAAACACACTACCTATATGTCCTTCCAGAACCGCTTTACACTCACCGTTAGGAGACCATAGACGAAAGGTGTGGTCATCGGTAGACATTCTACACTTGGTAAGAATGTAGCCTGTGCTGAGTTCTATGGCATTATCGATATAACCTGTATGTCCTTCCAAAAGTTTACAATCTCCATTGAGAGACCAGAGGTACAAGTTCTTTTCATTTGCACCCCACGAGAGAATGTTGCCAGAGCTAAGTTCTTTAACTGTTTCGATATTATAAGAATGTTTCTCCAAAACTGCTTTATGCATTTTCATATTGGGAGACCAAAGACGCAAGGTGCCATCCAAGCTCCACGAGAGAATTTCGCCAGATGGGAGTTCTATGGCGCCTAATACCCCGTCAGCATGTCCTTCCAGAATTGCTTTGCAAATTTTCATATCAGAAGACCAAAGACGCAAAGTGCGATCTTGACTCCAAGAGAGAATATCGCCAGAACAAAGAACGCGGACACCGTTGACCCAATTCGTATGCCCTTTCGGAACTTGTTTACCAACTCCTTTAGGAGACCAAAGCCGCAAATCATTTTTACGGTGATTCCACGAGAGAATGTCGCCAGATGGAATTTCTATGGCGCCTAATACCCCAAAAGGACCACCTCCTAGCCAATTCGCTATACACTTTCCATCAGAAGACCAAAGACGCATGGTACGATCATGGGATCCATATCTACACCACGAGAGAATATTGCCAGAGTTTAGTTCCATAGCTCCTTTGACACCATCTGTATGTCCTTTCAGAGCCGCTTTACACTCACCATCAGGAGACCATAGACGTAAGGTTGTATCTTCACTCCATGAGAGGATGTCGCCAGAACTAAGTTCAGTAGCGCCATGAATCCAGTTAGTATGATCTTTCAAAACCGCTTTATCAGTCCCATTGGGATTCCAAAGTCGTAAAGATTTATCATTACTCCACGAGAGAATGTCGCCAGAACGAAGTTCTATGGCGCCCGTAACCTTTGCTGTATGCCCTTCCAGAACCGCTTTACATTTCCTATCAGGAGACCAAAGACGCAAGGTTTTATCATCACTCCACGAGAGAATGTCGTCAGAACGGAGTTCTATTGCGCCATAGACAGAACTTGTATGTCCTTCTAGAACCGCTTTACATGTTCCGTTGGGAGACCAAATACGCAATGTATTATCTCTACTCCATGAGAGAATGTTGCCTGAACGAAGCTCTGTCGCACCTATGATACTGTCTGTATGTCCTTCCAGAATCGCTTTACAAAAGCCTGTTTCTAAATCCCATATTCGAAGGTTATGATCGTATGATAATAACCGAGACCAGGTCAACGTATCGCCATTGGAAAGAAGTAACGCTTGATCGCCTGCGTTTTCAATTACCAGCTTGCACGGGCTTGGCTGATATTCTTTTGGACGCTTAACTTTATTGAGCCAGAACCAGTCACAGGGAGAATCGCATTCTTTTGGGGTGAGCCACTGTTCTGCCGCTTGCGTTACAGGGCATTCGTCGGCGACTTCGGTGGCGATTTGGAGCATGATTTTGTACGCGGGATTGTCTTCGCTGTTACGTCGTAAATAATGTGTATTACTGCAAATCACGTTAACAAAAGCTTCGCTGTCGGAAGAGATTCGATTCAATTGGTTTCTGAAAAGAATGTAATCCAGGATGGCACGCTCCACGTTTCCGTATCGCAGCCGCTTCATCAAGAAAGCGAAATCCGACAGGACAGTCGCCGCTTCTTTTTTCATGTTCGCGTTCATCCAATGCGACGGCAGCCAATTTAAAAAGTACCGCTGAAGCGCATTTGGTTCCTCGTCTGTCCTTGTCGTCCATTGCAAGACCCCGGTCTTGAATAACTCCAGCCCGCAGTTGGCAAAATCTTCATTGGCTTCGTTGGGATAGATGCAATAATCCTCCGTTGACTTCTCGATATCAAAGCAATAGTCTTTAATGCTTTTGTGGAATGGAACAATCGTGTCTTTGTCGGTCGTGC
>JAZUMX010000111.1:0-2106 GCA_045603865.1 Thermoguttaceae bacterium | reverse complement strand
CAGCGGGGAACGGCTTGTCACCAAACTGACCGAGTCGGCCGACGGAGGACTGACATGGTCGGCGCCGGTCACCGTCTATGAGGGATACGCCGTTTCGTCGCCGATCCGCGTTCTTTCGAACGGAACGCTTCTGATGCCGCTTTACCGGCAGGCGAACAATACGGCGTGGGGGGCGGCCGGCCTCAGCTACGATCAGGGCGTTACCTGGGAAAAGCCGGTCACGATACCGCGCAACGGGTTTCGGCTGGACGCCGAGACGGATATCATCCAGCGGAACGACGGCACGCTCTACGCGGTTCAGCGGTACGAAATGGCGTATTCCGTTTCGGCCGATTACGGCAAAACGTGGTCGCCTTCGCGGAGTATCGGGTTTCACGGCCAATGCGCGTACCTTTACCGTGCGCCGAACGGCGTTGTGGTGATGGCCCTGCGGGAAGAGCTTTCGACGACACAGACGACGATCCGCGTTTCGCTTGACGACTGCAAAACGTGGAGCAAACCGGTCGTTGTCGATGATGTCCCCGGCGCCTACGCCTCGATCGCCGGACGCCGCGACGGTTCCCTTTTGATTCTCTACTACGAGGAGGGAAGCGGTTCGAACATCCGCGCCCGGTGCTTTACGGTCGATGATTCCGGAAACGTGGAGTGGAAACTGCTTTAACGCCCGCGCGGCGCGGCGTTCGAAGAGGGGGAAATCCGCGCTCCCGCCGACCTGGAAGAGTAAAGGCGCGCCGGACGGTTCCTCCCGGCGGCCCTGTCCGGTTCCGAAAATATCCGGTCTTCTCAAAATAATTTTAAAAAAGCCCCTTAAGAGCTGTTGTAATATATATACATATATGTTACAATACTCGCCGTTGAGAAGCGTTTCGCTAGGCAATTGTTGTTTCTCGTATTTATCGGAGGTATCGCTATGTCGAAAAGATTCTTCGTGTTTCTGGGGATTCTGGCTTGCGTTCTGTTCGGTATTCCCCAAACCGGCCGTTCCGAAAGCGGCCTCGAAATCCTCTTAAACGCCGTCAATCGTCAGCTGAAAGAAGCTCCCATTCTTACGGGGCGGGGATCTTATGAACTGACAATCACCCCCGGAGAAAAATCGGAAGACGAAATCGAGGCGGAAATCGAAAAGGAAAGAGAGCGGGTGAGACCCCGGTACTCCTCAATCCCGGGGATGAACCTGGAAAAGTTTTTTAACGAAGAGATTCCCCGCTACGTCCGGGAACGTTATACGGTCAAAAAGATGACGGGAACCTTTCAGTTCGACTATTCCGAAGACGATAACAGATATACGAAAAGAATTCTGATTTTCGAAACGGACCCCTCGATTCCGCGGACGCTGATCGAAAAGCATAGCGTTTCCGAAGGCGAAAAGAACAAGTGCGGAAACCCGAATCTTCTGATGTATGACAAGGTCTTCGGGAGAGGGTGCGCCAGGGCTGTCAAAAGCGAGAACGCATTTCTTTCTTCGAACGATTCGGTTATCGTTTCGAACTCGTTCATGACGATGGAGAACTTTCATCTTTTCGGCCGTTTGGACGAGAGAGCACTTAATACTAATGTTCTGTATCTTGGAGAGGACGGATTTTTCCACGCGAGGGAACTGCCGAACCTTCATCGTGGAGAGGACGGATTTCTCCACGCGACGGAACAGCCGAACCTTTCGGAAGACGCATCGGGCGACAGCGGCGGTGCGGCGAAGAATTTCGAAATCGTCGAAACCAAACCTTTTGAGGGCGGCGCGGAATCATTTATCCTCGAAGACAATTCGGACCTCAGGGCGATCCAGCGCTGCACCATTGTTCCCGCGCTCGGCTACATTTGTCCGTCGCTCCAGATTTACGATCGGGAAACCGGCAGACTTGTCCGCGAATACGCCGCGAGCGATTATGTTCTGCTCGAACCGTCCGGTCTGTATTATCCCATGGTCTATACGGAGTCGAAGTTTGATCCGACAACCGGGAACCTGGCCGAAAAAAGGGAGTACAAATTTAACCGTGAATCGATCTCGCTGAACGAACCGATGAATCCGGAAGACTTCACTCTCGATGTTTCGGAAGGATGGAGCGTCCAGGAGAACCACGACGGAATTCTGAGTGTCTACAAGGCGAA
>JAZUMX010000110.1:0-6391 GCA_045603865.1 Thermoguttaceae bacterium | reverse complement strand
TTTTGGAAACGATGAACTTGCGCGACAAGTCGGTTTCCGTCCTTCGCGCGATTGACAAACTCCCCAAAGTCGGGGCGGAAAAGGTAATCGAAGAACTCAAGCAAACCGCCGGCGCAACGGACGACCAGTGCAAATCCCTTTTGGCGATGGCGTCGCTGACCGGTACGAACGACGAGGTTTTGACGAGTCTGTCACAGATTGCGGCAGACAGCGAACTTGCTCAAGCGGGAATCGCCCGACTTCGCCAGATTCTCGACGGCGCGAAGGCGGCTGGCATTGCCGATTCCTCCGTTCAAATTGACCTGTCCATCGCCCGCGGGCTGGACTACTACACCGGCGTTATTTTTGAAACGTTCTTAACGGAACTACCCAAAATCGGGTCGGTCTGTTCCGGCGGTCGGTACGACAACCTTGCGGAACTGTACACCAAACAGCAGCTGCCGGGCATCGGCGCGTCGCTGGGCTTGGACAGACTGCTGGCAGCGATGGAAGAACTCGGCAAATTGCCGGACGCCAAAACCCCCGCTGACGTTTTGATTCTGTTCTTCGACGCCGAACGCCTCAACGACTACATCAAAATGTCGGTTGAACTCCGCAGCGCCGGCGTGAAAGTTGAGCTGTATCCGGAACCGAAAAAGATCAAAGCGCAAATGCAGTACGCAGACCGCAAAGGATTCAAGTACGTCGTCATTGCCGGCAGCAAAGAGTTTGAAGAAGGCAAAGTCCAGATCAAAAACCTGGCAGACGGCTCTCAGAAAGACGTCCCGATGACGGAACTGGCGTCAGCGTTTAAATAAGCAGTTCTTAAAATAGCGACCTGCGACAACAAAATACGGCTTGAATTATTGGAACCAAAGTCCTGTAATTCAAGCCTTTGTTTTATACTTTGGAATTAATTAATGAATCTATCGCAATAGTCCACCATCAACTTTGATAACCTGTCCCGTAATATATGAAGACATGTCTGAAAGAAGGAACGCCGCGACGTTAGCAATATCATTCGGCTTTCCAGTACGCTTGAGGATTGTGCCTTCAGTTAACTGGACTTTAAAGCGTTCTAACATGTTTGTCGTCATGTCGGTATCTGTTAAACCGGGCGCGATCGCATTGACGCGAATGCCAAACGGTCCCAACTCTTTTGCGATTGCAACTGTCGCGCCAATGACAGCGCTTTTACTGGCTCCGTATGCAACTTGTCCTTCGGTTGGATCAATTCCTGATGTTGAAGCAATATTGACAATGCTGCCGCGATTCTGCTTTATCATCAATTTCGATACATATTGTTCAAACAACATCGGTCCGAAAAAGTTGACCTGGAAAACGTTTTGTAACATTTCCGGAGTCATCATGTGAAACAGCGCCGATAAAAGAATGCCGGCATTGCTAACCAAACCGTCAACGGGCTTTTGAGATTTTCGGATGGTTTTGAACCCTTCTTTAATCTCGTCGTTTTTGGTCAGGTCAAAATAGACGGGCGTTACTTCGACATTGTATTGAGCTGCCAGTCTTTGGCAATTCTGTTCAAATTCCTCTGACGGTTTTCGGGCGCATGCCCAGACATTGGCTCCTTGCTGAGTAAATAACTCAATCATCGCCTTGCCCATACCGCGATTGGTACCGGTTACGATAATATTTTTACCTTGTAATAGCATAGTAATTTGAAAAGTCTAAAGTTAACAGTTAACGATTCGGCTGAGCGTTTTGACGATGTCGTATCCGTCCCAAATAACGCCGATGTCGAGCGCGTCGCCGATATTGACGATGCGGTCTACGCCGGCAATGCCGCTTTCTATAATCCAGTCCGCCAACTGCGATTTATCCCAGCCGAAGGTTGTCAAGGTTTGGAATCGCGACGTAACAACGGGAACCAATTCGTCCAGCGACGAGAGTTTGTACTCGTAAAACAGCCCAAACTGACCGCGAAGTTGATCCAAATTCTTTGGGAGAACGCTAATTGGCGCGCGCCAGAGCGTTCCGCTTTGACGAATCGTCTGACCGACGCCGTCAAAGTCTATACAATTAGAACACATTTTGGTGAGTTTGTCAACAGCTTTTACGGGCGGTAGGTCGTATTTTTTTGCCGCGGTTTCGACAGCTGACCAGAAGCGTTCCTGTGCCGCTTCAACGTCCGCGCCTGACCAGACTACCAAATGCGGAGAGGAACAGGCGTTTTGATCCATTAAATACGTGTCGTTATAGAACGCCTGACCGAGTCGGGCGATTTGCTCGTCGTTTGCCTGCACGACCGCGTCTGCGTTAATCATGCAGAACGAATAGCGATCCGCAAAGGAGACTTCAACGCCGCGGACGTCGATGGGGAACTGCTGAATGTGACGAATCGTCGCATCGCCGCCCCAGATAATTCGGGCTTGCGCCTGAGCGGAAAGCTGAGCGGTGATTTCGTCGCAGCGTTCGTACTGGACGAACGCAGTTGATTTGGCGATGCCGCCCCATTTGGGATCGGCAAAGATTTCGTTGACAACTCGACAGACGACGTCCGTTTGCGGGAACGGTTTGGACGGGACGCGAACGACGTTGGCGTTTCCCGCCAGCAGACCGAACACATACGAGAACGCGAAGTTAATCGGCACGTTCGACGGCGCAATATGAAATGCCGTTCCGCGCCCCAGCCGACGTTTGCCGTCCTCGTAGGCAGCTTTCATTTTGGCAATCGACGCCTTGCGGCACCAGAACGAAAACGTCTGGACGTCCGGGAACCGTTTCGCCTCCGCGTCCGATCGCAGCCGGCGGGACAATTCGTCCAGGAACTCGCAAACCAGCGGAGAATACGGTTCAACCGGGGAAACCGGATTGTTTGTAACAGAACAGTCGTACTTGCCGCACAAGACGGAAAGCTTTGCGCCGCTGTTCTGCTCCTTGCCCCCCAAACCTTTTGCGACAGAATACGTATCGGAACATCCGCGGACTTCGGCGTTTTTGATTCGACCGTAAATTTTAAACGTCTTGCCTTTTCGACCGCAGGGACAGTCGTCGACGCCAGTCAATTCGCCCTCGTCTTCCGACAGGAGGCTAAAACCGGGATAGCTTTCCGGCAGAAGGGAAACGAGCTGAATCAGCCCGCGCTGACCGACCGGCAGGGGTTCAAACGTTTGCGGGTCGCGGATGATAACGTCTGAATAGTTGGACGCGT
Organism: Thermoguttaceae bacterium; assembly: GCA_045603865.1. Taxonomy (GTDB): domain Bacteria; phylum Planctomycetota; class Planctomycetia; order Pirellulales; family Thermoguttaceae; genus RUG11551. The sequence goes on along the minus strand of JAZUMX010000110.1, from coordinate 3,240 downwards.
GCAGGCGTCCGCACTCGCATTCCATGAAAATGGAACCGGTTTGCTCAACCATGCCGTAATAGTTGTAAACCTTTTTAATGCCGCAGACTTCGTTGAGCTTTTGCTTGTACGTTTCGTTGTCAACCGCCTGATCGAGCAGCTTTTTCCAGCCGCCGCCGTGAATGAGAATGCCTCTGTCGAGCGGAATCCGAACGCCCTTTTCCGCCAGCTCGCGATAGAAATGCTCCCAAATCATGAACGTAAACCCGAAGACGAAAATGTCGCTGTCAGCGTTCTTTTCCAAAAACGCCTCGACGGCGGGCAAGTCCAGATGCATATTTTCATCCAGAGCGTAAGTCGGCGTTCTGCCCAGCATGGAGAACCCCAAAATGCCAGCCCCGCGAGCGGAAAAGAGGTTGCGGTCTTTAATCGTAGCGCGAGAGTCGATAATCAGCATCGGCAACCGCTTTGACCCTAGAAAATCGGAGCAGATTTTCATCAGGACTTTCGACTGGTTGGCGGACGTGTTCCTGTCTAAAAAGATTTTCGACGGCGTTTGACCCGTCGTACCGGACGACGTCATGGTTTTGACGACTTCCGATTCCGGCACGCTTCGCAAAGAATACTGCTTGAACAGTCGGACGGGCAGAAAGACGTCTTTCCCGCCAAAGCCGGTGGCAAGCCGGGCGAATTCCGGACACGCCTGCGAATGCTTTTCCATCATCGCGGCAATCGCAGAGTCGTAATAACGGTCTTTTTCCTCCTGCGACCACGAAAACGGAGGGACGTCAAAAAGGGGCGATACTAACGAATTGTTGTTTTGCTCGTCCATCAATTCTCCAGTTTTGAATACAAAATCTTGCCAGCGTCGTTGCGTGGAATGGCGTCTATATTTAGAACCGTAAACGCGCTTTGATTGAGGTGCGTCAGTTCCGCCAACAGCAGTCGGACGGAATTGCAGTCCGTTCCTGTTACAACGTATACTTTCATGGCGTCGTCTTTCCCGACGCAGGCGGCTCCAATCCCGCGTTTGAGCAGCAGCGTTTGAACTTCGTCCAGATTGACCCGGTTGCCGAAGATTTTCAAAAATCGCTTTTTTCTGCCGACGATATAGTAGAACCCTTCCGCGTCGCGTTTGGCGACGTCGCCGGTATGGAGAACGCCGCCGTTTTCGTCGCCCTTGGCGAGTTCTTCTCGACACGTTGCGTAGCCCAGCGACACGTTTGGACCGCGATAGCAAAGCTCGCCCGGAACGTCAGGCTGGTCGATAACCGCGCCCTGGTCGTCAATGAGGAAGAATTCCCCGCCGGGAATGGCGATTCCGATGCTGTCTTCTCGCCCTTCCAGCTTGTCCCACGGCATGTACGCCATTCGGGCAGTCGCGTCCGTCTGCCCGTACATGACGATGAACTTGATTCCCTTTTGCTTGCAAATGTCTTCAAACTCTTTTACCAGCTCAGCCGATAAATGCCCGCCCGCCTGGGTGATGTACTTTAACGACGGACAGTTCATTCTGGCAAAGCGCAGCTTTTTAAGCATGTCGTAAACAAACGGCACACCGCCGAACGTTGTGGGGTTCTGCTCTTTGAACAGCGTCCAGAAATCTTTGCCAATGATCGGCGCGTCCGTCAAAATAATACTCGCCCCGGAAATCAAATGGGAATTGATAATCGACAACCCGTAAGAGTACGTCATCGGAAGCGTCGTTATCGGTCTGTCGTCAGGCGCAATTTCCAGATACTCGGCAATTGACTGGGCGTTGCTGAACAGGTTCTCGTACGTCAGCCGGACGAATTTGGGGCTGCCGGTGCTGCCGGACGTCGTCAGAATCAAACCCAGTTCAGAGAACAGTTGCGAGTTGCGAGTTGCGAGTTGCGTCAGCTCGTAATCGCCGTCTGCGTTGGGACGATAGATGTATTCCGGCGTATAGGCGTCGATGAGCTGATCAATCATTTCCTGACTGACCGTATGGTTAATCAAAACCGGAACGACGCCGCGGCGAATAAACCCGACGTAGCCGGCAATGCATTTCGGCGTATTGGAACCAATCAGAAAAACGAGCGATCGCGGCGCCGCCTGCTGGGCGACTGCGTCCCCGTATTCCAACAGCCATTTATACGAATACTGCTGACCGTCGGACGCAATCAATGCGGTACGGTCAGCAAAACGTTCCAAATCGGAAAAGCGATTCATAGTCTGTGTAACTTAGAAGACGATGTCGTACTTCGCCAGCAGTTCCTTGCCTTTTTCGTAGGAATTGAAGTCGATAATGTCTTCCGTTTCAAACATGATGTCAAAGGCGTCTTCCAGTTGAGCAATCAACCCCACATGACCAACAGAATCCCAGGCTGGAATGCCTTGATACTTCAACTCCGAATTGAGGTCCGCTTCCGTCAGCGAAAAGCAATCCATAAAAATCTTGTTGTATTTTTCCAGATTTGACATGGTAGCAAAAAATAAAAAAGTTAATAAGTTAGGAAACAGGATTAGCAGGCGCCAAATCGCTACTCAGCGCCGTTTCCGACAATAATATCCCCCAATCTGATTGACATGGCCGCCCAACTCATCCCTGCTCCAAATCCGGTAAGCAAAACACGCGAATTGGGACCGCATTTGCCGAGTCGAATTGCTTCATGCAGCGCAGCAGGCATTGACGTACCGCTCATATTGCCATAATCTTTGATGAGATACATTCGTTTCTCAACCGGAATTTTAAGCAATTTATACAGCATGTCAACCATCATGTTATTCGCCTGATGGAAAATAATCATATCATAATCTTCCAACTTGACGCCATGCTTTTCACACGATTGTTTAATAAACTTTGGAATGACATGTACGACAAAATGGAATATCGCTGCGCCGTCCATGTGATAATATTGAGACGAACGCACGTTCCCAAATCCATCAACCGTTTGCTCAATTTTATCCGCATTGTATGGCAATCGGCTTCCTCCCATCGGGATATACATTCGGTCTTTTTGCGAGCCATCAACGGCGTATTCAAACCATTCAAAAAACAGCGATTTGTCAGGAGACGGTTCAACGATCATAGCGACAGCCCCGTCGCCGTGAATCGGAATCAGCGTTCCATCTTGAGGGTGAATGTAAATTGATGTGGCGTCTGCCGAAAGCGCCAGTATTTTGTTACGCGCGCCGGTGGCGACCAGGCTGTTGCATACGCCCATTAAATGAACAAAAGAAGGACACGTCTGAGACATGCCAAACGTCAATAAATCAGAGGGGAGTCCAAGGCGATGC
>JAZUMX010000109.1:0-3394 GCA_045603865.1 Thermoguttaceae bacterium | reverse complement strand
GTTCAGTCGCGCCTCTAACCCAGTCGGTATGCCCTTCCAGAACCGCTTTACACTTCCCATCAGGAGACCAAAGACGCAAGGTTTTATCGTAACTCCACGAAAGAATGTCGTGGGAACGAAGTTCTATGGCGCCGTTGATTGAGCGTGTATGTCCTACCAGAATCGCTTTACAAACGCCTGTTTCAAGATTCCATACTCTAAGATTACCATCGTCTGTTCCCCATGACAATTCATCGCCGTTGGAAAGAAATAACGCATGATCGCCTGCGTTCTCAATTACCAGCTTGCACGGGTTGGGCTGGTATTCCTTAGGACGATTGGCTTTATTGAGCCAGAACCAGTCGCAGGGAGAATCGCCCGTTTCCGGGTTGAGCCAACGATCCGCCGCTTGCGTTACGGGACAATCGTCGGCAACTTCGGCAGCAATCTGCAACATAATCTTGTATGCAGGATTGTCTTCGCTGTTACGACGCAAAAAGTGAGCGTTGCTGCATATTACGTCAAAATAGGCGTCGCTGTCTTTTGAAATGCGATCTAACTTCCCTCTAAATAGAATATAATCCTGTACAACGCGTTCTACGTTTCCGTATCGGAGCCGGTTCATCAAGAAGGCAAAATCCGACAAGACAGCCGCCGCTTCTTTTGTCATGTTTGCATTCATCAAATGAGACGGCAACCAGGTTAAGAAGTACCGCTGAAGCGCATCCGGTTCCTCGTCTGTTCTCGTCGTCCATTGCAGAGCGCCGGATTTGTACAGTCCCAGCCCGCGATTGGCAAAATCTTCTTTTGCTTCATCGGGATAGACGTAGTATACATAAGAACGGTCGTGGTCAAAACAGTAGTCAATTACGCTTTTGTGGAATGGAACGACCGTGTCTTCGTCTTTCGAACCGGACTGAATAAAGAAAGTTCCCAGCGCTTTGAGTCGGTTGTCGAGTTCGGAATCGCGGAGAATTTCCAGACAGTATTTCAAAACGGCTCGCGGGATCGGTTCGCACGACGTCAAAATAAAGCCCAGCATAGGGCGCACGTCATTTTCATACTTTTCTAAATCAGAGCCAAAAAGACGGTCAAACTGAGAATGAATGTACCCAATAACGCCGCTGGGCAAGTTGTGGATGTCGTCAATTGTAAACGCGTTTCTTTCCAAATCTCGAAAGACCATTTCCGGATACAGGAACGTTCCCTCGGATTTTTCCAAAAGCATATTAACCAACTCTACGGAAACGTCAATGTTCATTCCCTCGAATTCGTTAATAATGTAATCTCGAACGTCGCTGACGTTTTCTTCGTCCGGGAAATTGATGGGCGTGAATTGAGCGAAGTTTCGATTCACCGCGTTGTCATTATCTCGAGACGTGATGAAAAAGCATATCCACTGCGGGAGTCTGTTGAGATTTTGGCTGATAAGCGACGCGATTTCGTTGCGGCTGTTCTCCGTCGCTTCGTCCAGTGCGTCAACCAGAATCCATTGTGTCGCCCGCCCCCCGTCGATTTCGTCTGACATCAAATCGACAACAAGCTTTTTAAACAGGGTTTGCGGGTCGCCGGTTTGCAGATTAATCTCGTTCTGATTCTCTTTGAGATACTTTAACAGTTTTTTTCGATAATCAGAGTTCGCCTGCGCCAGCTGATACGCAACGGACTTAACAAACGTATGCGGGTCAAGCGTTTCCCGTTGGTTGTATTCAATAAAATACGCAGCGCTGATTGCGTAATAGTATCGATAAAGCAGCTCAGCCGCAAATCGGCTCTTTCCAAACCCGGGACCCTTTTTGAGCCATAAAACGCGTTCGGCATCCAAGTGGACAGCGTGACAGATTCTTCCTTCAAACATTTGGAAAAGCGACTCGCGCCCGCAGAATTTGTGAACCGTTACGTTCTCGAATTCATGAGCCTCTTCATTGTACAGGGTCTGTATGCCGCGATCAAGCCGCCGCAGCCGGTCGTTCATGTTCCACGGTTTGAGCAGTCTTTTCAATTCGACCATCTCTTCGCCGTAGAGTCCAACTTCCTTCTCTTCCAGAGATTTGGCAAGCTCTTCAAGGGTTTGGTCAAGCCAGACTTCGTCGATGCCGCCCTGAGTCCAATGAGCGCGCCAATCCATGAATTCTGTAAACAATTGACGGGTTAGCAGATACGCTGGATACTCGGCGTTTTCCAACGCTTCCAGCTTGACAGGGAACATATTCCCGCCGCGAACGCCGATTGCAATGGCGATCTCGTCTCGACAAACGCCGTTAGGTCTCATCGCACGGCGTGACAAACAAATCAATGCAACGTCCGACCACTCAACGCCTTCGTAAATTGATCTTCGCCAGTCGTCGCCCGGAATGATTCTCTCTCTGTCCATCCAGACTTCATGACCGCGGCTTTCCAGATACTCCTTGATTTTAAGAACGACGTTTTCGTTGTTCGGAATCGGATACGGAATTCCGTTTTCGTCTACCGTGTCAATTTCGTGTCCGTAGCTGATAAAGATTTTCAACGGTTTGGCGGCTTTATCCATGATAGCTTTGTTGGGTAAAAGGCAAGTAATCAGGCGAGACCTGGTTTTCAAAAAACTGATAATAATTAACAATACTATAAAAGCAAGTCAATTGCAAGGGGGACGCCAGCTAAAAAGGAAACGCTGCTTCCAATTCCATGAACTTTCGCCCTTCAAGGAGAATGACGTCCTGTAACTCGCCGCAGCATTCTGACTACCCATAAAAAAACGCAAAGCCCTCATTTTTGAGGGCTTTGCGTGATGTTTTGTTAGTCAGAGAGTTAATCTCATTTAACGGCTTCGACGACAGCGGTGAACCCGGTCGGATCGTTGACAGCCATTTCAGCCAGGCTCTTGCGGTTAAGAGTGATGTTGGCTTTCTTCAGGGCTTCGATAAAGCGGCTGTAGGTCATACCGTTTTCACGAACGGCGGCGTTGATACGGGCAATCCACAGAGCGCGCATTGTACGTTTCCGAACTTTACGATCGCGGAAGGCGTAAACGCCAGCGCGAATCAAGGTCTCTTTGACAGTTCGGAGCAGTTTTCTGCGACCTCCTACAAAACCCTTTGCCTTACGGAACAAACGGCGCTTTGCATGGTTGCGAGCTGAACCTTTGGTAGTTCTCATGGTTAAAAATCTCCTGTTGCGTTACAGGGTTACGAATCGAGGCCTTTTACTCCCGGCGGCGGAATAAAACGTTTATCCTGCCCGACCCGTTAAAAAATGTTCTTTACAATTTGTCCGTTCGCAATAATTCGCCGACTGCGAAGTGACAACCAGACGGAAACAAAACTAGGCAGAGTAGTCGCCCAACAGAGCGCGAATCTTCTTCGCGGTGTTGTCGGCAACCGGAGTCGTGCCGCGCAGCTGACGACGGCGTTTTTTCGACATGCGGCTTGCCAGG
>JAZUMX010000108.1:0-3673 GCA_045603865.1 Thermoguttaceae bacterium | reverse complement strand
CCTTGTCTTTTCGCCCGGCGATTCGTTTGTCGCCGTAGGTGCAAACCGTCCAGAGGCGCGAAACGGGCTTTTCCTGTTTAATCATTTTCGAGTAATCAAAGGCGAATTCAAAATAATCCTCTTTTGAATTGTATCGAATGGAGTTCATCTTGCCGTACAGCTTTTGCGACTCGTTAACGCGGTCGTCCAGGCGCAGCAGATTAACAAAGCCGGTTGCAGGGTCAATCTTGGACGTGTAGCCAGCTGGAACGTAAAAAATGGCGCCCATTTGCGAGGGACGGCTGTTCTTCTTGTCGTCCGGGGGAGTAAGCTGGTATCCTTTCAACAGTCCGCCGGGCTCGTCCGGCTGACGATCTTTGAATACCAGATAATTCAGCTTTTCCACCAGAGCGTTTTCGAATTTCTGGTACACCTGTTTTTCAACGTGGAATCGCCCTCGTTTGAACCCAACGTTGAGGTTTTCCATAACGACGATGGCGTTATACTGAACCATCAAGGTTACAATTTCGTGAACGACCTGAGACAGATAGCCCTCTTTGAGTTCCTTGATCTTCCCGATGGACTTCCAGGATTTTCGGTTCGCGTCGCGGGTCTTTTCGCGGTCGTGAAGCCGCGCCTGATAATCCATCTTCTGGCGGTTCTCGCCAACCGTATTGAGCGATTTCTGGAACAGAATCTGTCCCTTTTGGTTGACGACCGTCAAGTAAATCAGGTTCCTTTCGCCTCTGTCCAGCCCGATAATATTCACGTTGGGATTGTTTTTAAGCGTCTGCAGGAAGAGGTCGTTGAGATTATTCGTTCCCTCTGCCTTAAAGTTGATTTTGGTTTTGAAGTGAATCTGGAACTGGTCTTGAGTAAACCTGCGATCTTTAACGATTGGATGCTTAACAGGTTTAACCGTAACCCGGTTTTTCCACGCCTTTGCCTCGTCAGACAAGTCTGACGCCTTGGTTATCTTGTTGAAAAAATTGTACAATTCTTCATAGACGTCTTCAGGAACCGGCGTTCCATCTTCAAGACGCTTGTTGACCAACATTCCGCCCTGTTTGTGAACGACGGGTTTTTCATTAGAGGATTTAGGACGATAGAACAATTCCGCTTCGCCGTCCAGCTTGAAAACGACGTTCTTCAAATTCTGCTTTGAAAAGAGCTGTTCCCAATAAAGCGTATGCAAATTCTTTTTGCCGCTTGTTCCCGGCGCGAAATCTTTGCAGTAAATCTGGAACAGGAACATCTTGCCCTCGTCAACCCATTGGTCGATCTGCTTTGCAGAGACTTTCCGGAACGTGATTTTATAGCCCTGTTTTTCAATCTCGCGATAAAATCCGCTGATATCTTCATAGGACTTGGTGTCTGAAAATTTAAAATCGAAATTCTTCCAGTCCGGATGTTCAGCGATAGCGGATTTAAAGTAGTCAATCAATTCATGACAAAACGCGCGGTCGAAGGTATCGCCCTTTTTGTGCTTCTCTGCTCTGTATCCGCGGAGAATTTTCTGCGGCGGGTTGAACGTCGCCAATCCCTTTTCAGAGAAAAACACTTTGGGAAGCATTTTATTCGGTCCCGGCAAAAGCTTGTAAGTCATTTTTTGATAACATTCGCCGCCCGGTTTATCGGACAAGTCTGTCGTTTTGGGCTTGTTCCTCGCATTGAGAATGCCCAGATAATACTGGTTGTCTTTTAACAGGATAATGCAGGTGTTGTCCTGTTCTTTGTTTTCGTCCCAGCCGTTGGCTAAGGTTGGATTCTCAAAATTGAGCTTGAATTTCTCAACCTCGCCGACCTTTTTCGTCAGCGTACTGCGAACAAGGTTGTATAACGGAATGACGTTCCGGAGCGCTTCGTAAGATTCGTCCAGCGCAGCGTAAAACTCCATGTCCTTTTCGAATTCGTCCGGAACGACCAACGCTTTAACGCGATGGAAAAAGTCCATAACGGAATCGAGAAAGTTTTTGACAATCTCGACGTCAGATTCGTTGGAACGCAGCGGGTTCCCCGTTGTGTATTCGTCCTTTTTCTGGAATACGTTCGTCTTAAATTCATTGAACGAATCTTTAATCCGACTTTGCATATCGGCAAGTTCAGACCAGTATTCCAAAATGGACTTCTTTTGCGGCGATTCCGATTTCTCGGCAGCGGCGCTGACCAGTTTCTCGATAAACGCCAGATCGTAATACTTCGCATCGTTAATTTGTTTAATCTTTTTGTCCTTATCAGATTTTTTGGACAATTGACTTGCCTGCAGTTCCGCTTCCTCTGAAATGAGATTGCGAATGTACGACCACGATCCAAAAAGCTGATTCGAAATCTCTGTTACGTTGTCCGCGCCGATGTAAACGTGAGACAGGTCGAAGTTCTTAAGTCCTTTTAACAGCTTTCCTGTTGAAGCGATAACGCCTTTAACGCTTTCTGCCGTTTGTTTGTCTTTTTTCGTGTAGAAATCGTTTACCGCGTTCAAAAGAGAGCTGTCGTCTTCAAAGAGAGTATAAGAAAACGAACCGCTTTGACGGTCGCTTAAGATTTGCTTGTACAACAAGGTAAACTTTGGGAAATGATCGTCTGGATGTTGCTGATTCCAAAGGTTGACAACTTCGTTGAATCCCTTTTGTTTTTCGCCATCCATCGTTTCTGAAACGCCGCCAAGAACCTGATTGTAAAAATCAATTCCCTGCTGAGAAATGACTTGAGAGAAAAAGTCAACGGAAAACAGGTCTTTGAGCCGGAATTTACCGAGAATCGGTTTCAATTCGCGTTCTGCCTGAGCTATCAATTCCGGACTTTCCTTTTTGATCTTTTCAAACGTCTGAATATTGTTCAAAAATTTGGGGAAGTTCTCATTGACGATTCGCCACGGAATGGAAACGCCCTCTTTGTCTGCGCTATAGATATTCTTCCGATTTTCATGAAAGCCCGTAAAATACGTTGTAAATCTTGAAAACGTTTCACAGGCGTCTTTCGATTCTTCAGAAACCGGATGTTTTTGCCAGTATTCCGGCAGCAGTTGAGTGAACAACTCTTTTCCAAATACTTTTTTATAGTTTTCTGACGCGGTAAAAGCCTTTGCAATAGCGGCTCTCAAATTCTTTTGGATTTTATCAATCTCTTTGCGCGTTTTCTCGTCTTTGTCCTTCTGGTACAGAGCGATTGCCTCGCCCAACTTTTTCCATTCCAGATCGCGGAGTTCCGGTCCGCTCAATACGTCGTCGATAAACCATCTGTGATAATCGTCTATTAGCAATTTAATCTTTTTGTACTTTTCCGCGCGATCCTGATCGTCGGGAATCAGGTTGAACTGCTTGATATTTTCGAGCGTCTTGCCAACGGGTCGGAGTTCCATGCGAATAGTCTTGGAAACGGGGTACAGTCCGATAAAATCGTTGTCGAAAATTGACTTCATGTTAGTTCTCCTGAAACTAGGTGTTAAAAATGAAATGAACATATTCTTAGCTAAAACATTTTTAGCCATTATGAAAGATTATAAGTGATAATTAGGGAGTTTCAAGACAGGTACGACAGATCGTGTCATACCCTTTTCGAAAAAAGTTGAAAATATTTAGAAAAATTTTTGACGTTTTGTCTATTTTGTTACTATGAAGCGGGCGAAGACGTCCGCGAATCGGCGGATTTGGGCGTAAGGCGCGCTTTATGGGATTTGGAGGATTCCGTTATAAAG
>JAZUMX010000107.1:0-2465 GCA_045603865.1 Thermoguttaceae bacterium | reverse complement strand
AGTGCGAGTTACAATGTTTCCAAAATCAAATTCATCCTCGCGTCCTTCCGTTATTGGAATCCACATGCCGAGAACGCCATCGGAGCCTTGAATAACGCTGTCGTCGGATTTGCCTGCCAACTCGATAAGCTGGCTGTCTTCAGGGTATTCGTTACTGGCTAAAAGTCGAAACTCCAGCGTACCAGAAAGCAGTATGAGTTTCTTTATTCGAGCGATTTCAGCCGGGTCGTTTTCCAGAAAGACGATTTCAATTTTATTTGAATCGCACTGACGAACAGAGATGTCCTTTACCCCTTTGGGGTCAATTCGCCTCTCCAACGTGAAGGCAATCTGCTTCATTTTGGAGGAAACGTATTCCTGCGCCGTTTTTTCAGGATCCGCATTGTCGTTACCCTGAAGTTCGTCCGGCAGAATGACCTCGTATGATAAAATCGTTTGGGTTTTGCTGCCTCCCCCCAGCTTCATATTGCAGCCGGATGACGTGGTTAGTCCGCAGAAAATGACGCCCAGTAAAATCCAGTAAGAAAACGCGCAATTTGACATCCCAAACCGTTTGGCGCAAAGAGCCAAAACGATTGGAGCAACGCCAATCAACGCAAAAACTGTAATGGATAATAACAAGGGGGTCATTTATAAAAACGTATTGATGGATGAATGCTGATCAGCTCCCGGTATAAATCATTGAACAAAACTCGCGGTTTAAGCGCCGGGATCTAAACGTCCAGGGTTTATTTTTTCTCTTTATCTTTCTCTTTGTCCTCTTCCGGAGTTACGACGTAGGCGATTGCGCGCGGGTCGAACATGACTTTAACGTTGTTTTTGTCGTCCAGGAGGAGTTGAATTTCGAGGACTTCATTTTTGCTGCCTCGAATGATATTGGTAATTGCCGCTTTAACGCCGCCGATAGTAACGACTTTGTCTCCAACTTTGAGAGCGTTGAGCATTTGGTCGAATTTCTTTTGCTGGGTCTGCTGAGGACGAATCATAAAGAACCACATGATAAAGAAAAACAACACAATCATGAGAATCCATGACATCATGCTGCTGCCTGCAGCTCCCTCGGCGGAACCGGCTGCGGCGTCAGCCTGCGCCAGTATAGCGTATGCAAAATTACTGATGTTCATAATGTTTCCTTTTTAAATCGCATAGCGGCAGTAAGGCAAACGCAGAAAAGCGGACGTTTAATAAACGTCAAACCTTATCTTTTCTGGCTTGTCAGACGCCGTCAAATCCAATGTAATTTATTAAAGTTCTTATAATAATACGAACTCCCGATTTCTGCAATACCATACACCCCTTTAAATTCCAAAAAAGTTTAAATTTTTCCTGAATTTCTCAAAAAGAAAGGGGAAAATGTTAAAATGGGTAATATTAAAACGCTTTTTATTGATTTAAATGGGGGTCGGGTATTTCTGACGTCAATTTGGCTCTTTCGCCCTCAATTTTGCCAATAACTTGCTGGCGAATGGTTCACTTTGCGTAGCCCATGACCTTCATCCATTCGTAGGAGCGGTCGAACCAGCCGCCGAAATGCTCTCCAAGCGGCTTGGCGACAAATCCGTGCGGGGTTTTGGCGTAGATGTACATTTCCATCGGGACGCCCATCTTGTGCATTTGGGTGTAAATGGCGATTGACCCGAGCGGGGAATACTTGTCGGCGTCGCCGTGGAAGAGGCACATCGGGGCGGACTTGGCGTCAAATTTGAAGTCTTTGCAGATGGGTTCGTCGATTCCCTTGTTCGCGTTAGGACCTGTTGCGCCGTCTTCCAGAACGTAGGCTGGATAAATCGGAATGGCGAAGTTGATATGGCACGGAACGCTGTCGAGGTCGTCAACGGGCTCGTAGGCAGGCGTTTGGGAGTTGACAGCGCACAGAACCGTCAGATGCCCGCCGGCAGAGAACCCGATCATGCCGATTTTTTCAGGGTTGACGCCCCATTTCTCGGCGTTTTTACGAACGTGCTTGACGGTTCTTTGAGCGTCCTGCCAGGCGGCGCGGTAGATTTCCTGCCCTTGCCGACGCGGAACGCGGTATTCCAGAAGAACGGCTGTAACGCCCTTTTCTGTAAACATGTTGACGATTCTTTTGCCTTCGTAGGAAACGAGTTCCTGATACCCGCCGCCGGGACAGACAATCACGCAGGCGTCAGTGGTTTTCTTTTCCGGCTGATATACCGTAAATTTGGGAGCGGGGAAGTTGCCCTTTTCGCCCGGCGCCAACCCGTGCCAGACGGGAAACGTTTCCTGAGCAAAACTGGATGAAACAAGCATCGATAACGCTGCGGCAATGGAAAATAAAATGCGATTCATATTTAATCGGGGAGTTAGGGAATGCGGTGAATGAGCGGAACGCTTTTCGTTCTCTAAACTCGCGCTCTATTATAATATAGAATCGCAGAATTGACAAGAGGGAGCGGGAGAATGCGGAATTCGGAATGCGGAATTCGGAATTACGCACGCGTTGG
>JAZUMX010000106.1:0-4748 GCA_045603865.1 Thermoguttaceae bacterium | reverse complement strand
CTTCCAATCTTCTTCAAGCCATCGGAAAGTTCTACGGTTGTTAAGGCGCCGCAGCCACTGAAAACCTCAGATCCTATCTCCATAACGCCTTCGGAAATTACCACAGACTTTAAAGAAGAGCAGCCAGTAAATGAATAGCTGCCAATCAACTCCATATCTTTGGGAAAGACAATCGACGTCAATGAACTGCAGTTATGGAAAGCATAAGTTCCAATCGTCTTTACGCTTTCGGGAATCTCAACAGACTTTAATGATTTACAGCCAGAAAACGCGCTATTTCCAATAGCTGTCAAGCTCTTAGGAAGCTCAACAGAAATTAAGGCGCTGCAGCCAGAGAATGCGATGGGGGGAATCTCCGTTACGCCTTCTGGAATCTTTATGGATGTTATAAATCGGCAGTCCTCGAAAGCGCGGGATCCTATCACCTTCACGCTATTGGGAATTTTCACGGAAGTCATGTACCGACTGTTGCTGAACGCGCTGCCGCCAATTTCCGTAATGTTACTGGGAATTACCACGTCCTTTTCAGAACCAATGAATTCTATGAGCTTCGTTCCTTCGATTTTAAAAGAACTCAGGGGAGTAGGCGGACCGACAGGCGTTTCTTCTTTTACTTTGGGCGCTGGTTTGGCTTCTTCTTTTACTTTGGGCGCGGGTTTGGCTTCTTCCTCATCCTCATCTTCCACAAATGCGTTTTGCGTTTCGTTTACGTAGTCCTGATCCTCTTGCGAGAGGCGCGCCAGCGGGACGCGAACGAGTTTACCGTCGTCTTTGCGAATCTTTACAAAGTCGCCGTCTTCTGACAACTCGACAAATTCTCCTCTGACTGAGTATTTGCCGGATCTCCATGTACGCATTTCGCCCGCCTGAGTGTAAGAAATCAAAAAGACTCCAACGACCAAAATGGTTAAAACAATTGAAAGTTTTCTCATAGTTTTTCCTCCTGAGTTATGTTTTTGTTTATTTTAACAGATGAAAGAGTTACCGTCAAGGGGTTATAAAATGTTCACGTGATTGAAGAAGGTAGACAAAAAAGGGACGAGACGCCCGCGGTCCCGCATGGCTTTATATTAATCAACGGTATTAATTATCGTCTTTCTTCCGTCAACCGTAACGCGACCGGCGGCGATAAGTTCTAACGCTTCCGGAAGCGCCTGGAATTCGACTTCCAAAACGCGGGCGGCTAACGAGTCTGCGTCGTCGTCTGAATAGACGGGAACGGTTTTCTGAAGGATAATCGGTCCGTTGTCGACTTCGTTTGTTACAAAATGAACCGTGCATCCGCTGACTTTCACGCCGTGGTCGATTGCAGCCTGATGGACTTTCTTTCCGTAAAAGCCAGGACCGCAAAAGCTCGGAATGAGCGACGGGTGAATGTTGACGACGCGATTTTCCCATTCAGGGCGAATAATCAGCTTTCGCATGAATCCCGCCATGACGATAAAGTTGCATTGATTTTGCTCTATCAATTTGTAAATCGCGTCGGAAAAGGCATCGTCGGAATCGTATTCTTTCCGTTCCACGACGCAAGAGTTTGCGTTGCACAGCGCTGCGTATTGCAGCCCCGCCGCCGTTGACGAGCTGGAAATGACCAACGGAAAGCAAACGTTGGTCAGCCGTCCGGCGCTTTTATAGTCCAGCAGGTTTTTTAGCGTCCGCCCTGCCCCGGATATCAAAACGGCGCAGCGCAGCGAATTTGCATCTTGTTTATCGGTGTTCATTTTCCCAAATCTTTCATGTCAATTGTCGCGCCGAACTGTACGGCTTCCGGTTCGATTTTGAATTGGAAATCGCCGCCGTAAAACCAGTTCCACGGCTGCGCCAGAAAGCCTTGCGGCGCGCGAACGGAAAACCAGCCCAGATTTCGCATGTTGGCGTATCCCAGCGCTGTGTCCGTCCAAAAGCCCATAGTAGGTGTGATGGGCTGATATACGTATTGACCGCCGATGGGAGAAGCCATTTTGACAGTCGAATGGGCTTCAAATAACGACATCGCATCGGCAGGAGCGATGCCAAACTGCTGAACGAGCGTCTGGATCGTTATAAGATTGTGTAACGACGTTCTGGCTGACATCGCGTAGCACATATCGTTGATTCTCCGCCCAATCGGCGCTGACATTGGATTATTGATATATATCCAGGCGTGCTGTGGAGTTGGCGTGATTTCGTAAGCCAGATACGGCTGAACCTGCGGCGGAATTTCCGGCTGGAACGAGAACAGACGGATATGCTGATCCCGATAGCGCATGTCGATGTCCGGTCTGGAATGGATTGAATATTCAGCCGGCGGACCGACTGGGGCGATTCCAAACGTTCCCAGCAAACCGAGGAACCCGCGTTCGTTGGTCGTGCCGAAATACATTCCGATATCGTTGCCGAAAATACTGCCCAAAATGTCGCGAACGGGGCGTCCTGTCGGTCCCTGATACGGGATGTCGTTTCTGACGCCCATGAGCAAACGCGCGTTGTTGAGAATCGCCTGCGCCTGAATGCAGTCGCCCGGCACTGGAGCGAATCGAACCGTGTCCAGCGGACCAAAGTAGCTCTTTGTTCGTTCAAAATTGGCGCGGGCAAACGGCGCGACCCGAGCGTCGACAAACAATCTGGAAGAGTTATCGTCTAACTTCTGAACCGTCAAACCAACCATCAGCGGGCTGAGCTGCACGATTTTTTTCTGGAGCGATTCCCGCTTCGCTTCGTAACGTGACAGCTCGTAGTCTGACATGGACTCGACTTTCATGTCGGCGCAGGGGCGGAACTGACCGCAGTATCCGCGTTTGGTATCGTAGACGCCGCCGTTGTCGTCAAACATGAGCCGGCTTCCGTCCGGTCGAATCAAAACGGACTTCGGCAGATAGCCGAATCGAACGAGGTCTTCCAGGGTTTCCGCCTCAACGCCTTCGTTCAACGCCGCCTGACGAGCCAGAAGAACCATTTCGATTTCTGCTGCGGAACGGCGTCGACGGGAAATTTCAGTCCAGTACTGCGGCGAAACGATTCGATAGAGGAAATCTTCGCTTGCGTAAACGAACACGGTGTATTTATTGGAAAGCGGCATGAGCGTTCGAGCGTACTTGAAGTACAGCTGAGCCCCCAGCGAATCGTTGTTTTCAGACGTGCTGAAGAATTCCTCGACGAGTTTTTTAGACGTCGTTATCAAATGAAACGCGCCCTCGACGGCGTAATAAGATTGAATACGTCCATCTGGAGTGTACAGATACTTGACCTTTTTCCCGGCGATTTTGACGGTTTTCTCTTTGGCGTCCGGATTGGCTTTGAGGGCGCTGGAACGTTCGCCGTTAATTCCGGTGGAAAGCAAAAAGCTGTTTGTCGCCTGGAATAGAAGACCAAAAGACGGTCCGTCGTCAAAGAACAGGTCGGAGCCGATAAAGGCAACGTCCTGAATGACCGTCGGCCCCATCATCTTGGACATTTCCGTCATCCGGCTGGCAAGCGTCGTCTGGATTTTATCCATGCTGTCGCGATCGACGCTTTGTGACGCCAACAGGTTCATGGCATCGCCCTCGATAGCTTGAGAAAAATTCTGGAACCAGAGGAAGTTGTTAAACGAGCCGAATCGAATGTACAAGCAATCTTTCGGAACGCGCATCGCAATGGGTTCAGTGGGAGCTTTTTCGTCGATTGCAACATTTTCCAATGACGGCATGGGAAGATACAAGGACGAAGCGATCTCGTTGAGATGCATGTGCTTTCGACCGTCAAAACGGGCTTCGGGATCGTCCTCGACTTTATCTTCGTCGCTGGCGATATCTTCCGGCAAGATCGATTTGGCGGAACGCGATTGTTCAATCAAGGCGTCTATGGATATGGCGTCCAGCGTCTTGTCCTCAAAATAAGAAACGTACGGCATTTTGGACCGCAGCGTCGACGTTGGCGCGGTAAAATTGAACGGGGAGACGTCGTCCCAGGGAGAGGATTTCAGTCCAATCGATTCCGGATTCAGCCCCAGCCGATAAACCAGCATCGACTGCAAATAGCTCTTGAGCATGGACGGCGCAGGCGGGGCGAGGTTCTTGTTCTGCTTGTCTTTTTCCGGAATGAAATGGTCAAACCATCGATTCAAAAAAGTATAATACGATTTGGGATCAGAATACGGGACAAGCGTAAACGACGCTGGCGGATTGGTTCCGACGTCCACTCGAAGCGGCTGAGCGCCCCAAAACAGGAAGAAAATCCGACAGCGCGGGCGGGCGTTGTCCATCGCTTCGCGAACGATTCCCTGAACAAACGGGGGAAGCGTTGGACGCTCTGTTAAAATTTCTTTGGTTTTCTGGTCTGGCGCGTTGAACGAAAACGCCGGATAGAAAACGCGTCGATCCGGCGACGTTACCGTTACCTGATTGACCGTCAGCGGTCCGTAGACGTTGTCCGGCGACAGGTTGATATCGACAAAGCCGATTCCCCAGCCCGCGCCAACGCCGTTGACGTCCGGACACAAAAAAGCCCCGCCTCCGCCTCGCGCGTAAACGGATCCAATCAAAAAGGCTGACAAAACTACAGCCAAACTCGCTCGTTTAATCAATGACGTCATAGTAGGATATGGGGATTAGGGAGTAGGGAATGGAATATTTTGAGACGAACCTCGCTCTCAAGCGCTTTGTCTTCAGACGAAACGCCGTGTCTTATAAATAATATTGTACGAATTCTAAAAAGAATTGCAAGAGGGATAAGCAAAAACAGGACTGAAGAAATACAAGTAATTGCTAGATTTGAAATAAGGTAGATGG
>JAZUMX010000105.1:0-1680 GCA_045603865.1 Thermoguttaceae bacterium | reverse complement strand
GACGGCCTCTTGTGTCTTATTTAAGTTCAATCTGACCGATCTTGTAACGGCGCTGACCGTCGTTGTTGGGAAGCGGAAGAGCCAGTACCGGCGTTCCGTCGCGCTGTCCGACCGAGACGTAAACGTCATAAACGCCGGGCTTGGTTGTCGGAGCGAAGCGTCCGGCTGTGAATTTCGACTCGTGCGTCGTTACGGGAATCGCGTCTTTGGGTCCGACTTTTAGAGTTCTGAAGTCAAGCGTCTCGTCTGAAAGAGCCGCAACGATTCCGCCTTTTTCGTCTTTGAGGGTCAACGTCATGAACCCGCCGGGATAGCACGGTGCAACGCCGGCGTTCGCCCAAACGCTCTTTACGGAGAACGGTTTGCCGATTTGAGCCGTTTTCGGAAGCTCCATCTCGCGAAGCTGAATCCGGTATCCGAGGCGCAGATTGATGCGGCGGATCGCGTCTTTGCATTCGTCCCATTCCTGCTGAGGGCGCCAGTGAATCGACATAAAGGAAGCGTGGTAGTCTTCAACGGATTTTTCGAGTAAGTCGGAATCCCACGCGCCTCTCGCCTTGGAACTTCCGTAATGCTCATGTTCTACGATAACCGGCAATTCACGCCAAAAGCGGTCTGCCATATCCGCATGGAACCACGACCGGGGCGGGTTCTGAACCATAATGCTGTCGTCGCGCAGGCTCACGCCTTTTGACCGGGCGTAATCGGTAGCTGGGTAGTTGCCGGTTTGATTTTCCGCGCCGTCTACGTCGTCGCTGATACACAGCAGCGTTCCGGGAAACGCCTTCACGTGCAGATCGATGTGAATCTTTGTGATTCGGACGGTTTCTTCCTGTGACAGGTGCGAACTGGCGCCGGTATGCCCTTCGCCCCAAAGACCGAACGATCCCACGTCGATAAACGCGATGTTGGGATTTCCAGCGTAGCGTTTCCCGGCAGCCATGAGGAAATTCTCGAGCTTTTCCAGGAATACCGGATCGTCAAAAACCGGGTCAACGAGTTCTCCATTTTCGTCCGGTCCGTACGTTCTCCACGAAAACCGGGTGTATTTAGCGCCAGCGTCGAAAACCCATTTAGGCGTCGCGTATTCGAGCCAACTTTCGGAAGCCGTCAGCCGCAGAGCTACTTTCTTCCCGGCGGCAATCCATCGCTGCGCCGGCGTGTCGAGAAGAGCCCAGTTGAATTGCCCTTCCTCCGGTTCCAGATACGCCCACGGAATTCGAAGGTACACGGTCGAACAGCCCTCAAACCAATCGAGGGAATCGGACGGTTCCAGCTGCGCGCCGTAATTTCTGGGGTTATTAGAATAAAAGTGCATCGTCCAGCCCATCTTCGGGTTGATGAGCGCCTCGCCGGTATCGGTAAACGTAAACCGCTGAACGTCCTGCGCCTGAGCAAGAACGGTTAGGAAAGACAGAATAAACGAAAGAAAAAATGACTTTTTCATTGGATTGTAGAGCTTGAAATGTAACGTTAAAAAGGGAAAAATATTCCCCTTCCTAAAAATCTTTAGCAAGGGGAGAAAAATAACGTAATGAACTGCAAATAACCAATCGGCGAAAATCGGTATTTTCCCGGGGGCTTACGCACCCCGGCTCGCCAAAATCCGTGTGCTGACTGACCCTGAAAAACAATAGGACTAACTTTCCAGATAAATCAAAATGGATCTTGTAATTAACA
>JAZUMX010000104.1:0-1535 GCA_045603865.1 Thermoguttaceae bacterium | reverse complement strand
GGCGAGATCGACGTTCGCTTCAGCCGCTTTGGCAGCAGCCGCTTTTTCTTCCGCAGACTGGACGTACTGAGCCAGGTCGAGCTTGTTCCATGCGGAATTCGCCGCGGCGGGATCCGTCCAGGCGGGCAACGCGGCAGTAGTTTCTGCAACGGTGTATTCTGTGATTGCAGGCGGGAACCATTCAACCAGATAGCCAGCCAGCAGATAGCCGCCGATCTGTCCGACGCCCAGCAGAATCATGCCGACAAAGCTCTGAACGGAGGCTTTCATGGCTTTAGGAGCGATCTTGTCGCCGTACATGTAGGAACCGGCATAGAGGAAGCTGTAGCAAATACCGTGAAGCAGCAAGCCGACCAAAGCAAATTCAAACGCGGATTCCATGAAGCAGACGTAACGCGCCAGCCAGGCGGCAATACCGATCAAAATAACGTTCTTCAGACCGAAGCGAGCTGCGAAAATCGGGAGCAGAGCCATGAACAGAACTTCAGAGAACTGGTTGAGCGTGGTCAAAGCCAATCCGCCGGGATAAGCTCGTTGACTAAGCATTGGGAAACAGGCTGCAAAGAACAGACCGCAGGCGGCGATGCCAGCGATCAAAATGGCAATTGAAAAGCAAAGGAATTGCGGCTGAGCCATCAAAGACCAGACGCTGGGAGCTTTTTCGGTTGTGGTTTCTTCAGCAGCCTTGGGCGGCGTGTTGGGCAGAGTCAGGGCGTATACAGCCAGAATCAAACTGCATACCGCGCCGACGTCGAAGAACTGCTTGGTATTGCCCGCGCCGAAGAACGCCTGAATAATCAGAACGATGACAATCCAGCCGATCGTTCCGAACATGAACACGCGAGGCGCGTTGTCTTTGTTGGGAACGTGTTCAAAAACAATCGAGTTGATAAGCGGAATGGTTGGCATATAGAAAATACCCACCAGAATCAACGCGACCATCATAGGCATGAATTCTTTTTGTGAACCTGCATAGAACAACAATCCGGCGCAGATAAACTGCAAAATCGAAAGAACGTATTGCGCGGACATGAACCGGTCGGCAATTCGACCGACTAACGGTGCGAACAGAGCGCCGATCGGAATGGCAGCGCCAACCCAGCCCATTTGAGGTCCGGAAAATTTAAGAACGTTCAACGCATAACCGGTCAGGGCGAAGCCGTAAGTACCCCAGACGGCAAACTGTAAAAAGTACGCCAGGCATAAACGCGGATACGCCAGCGCAACGGATTTGGATTCTGACATGAAAACTCCTCAAGCGTCAGAAAAAGGAACTATAACTCCTAAAAGACGTTCAAATTCTGACTAAAAAAGTGGTAAAACAGTTCTAAACCAATGAATATTTACCAGACGTCAATTTTTAACGATTATCGAGTCCGAATTTAACGACTAGCCAATATCCACAATATATTAAAACAGAAATATCGGTTTTTGACAAGGCGGGAGAAGGGAAGATTTTCTGGAAAAAAGGCAAAATTTCTAAAAATATTTGGACTATTCGGGGGGAGTTTTAGAAAATAAAAGCTATGATATAA
>JAZUMX010000103.1:0-3054 GCA_045603865.1 Thermoguttaceae bacterium | reverse complement strand
AACATCGCCACCGCCCAGGCAAGGAAAATCACCCAAAGGTACTTCTTCTGGAAGAGCCGGACGTTGTCCTGGCCCTGACTTTGAATCATCGCCAGAGAATTGGAAATCTCGTCCAACGTCTTGTCACAGTCCTCATCTCCGATCTTTTCCAGAACCTTCTTCGCTTCCTCTTTGCGATTCTTTCTTACCAGCCATCGCGGGCTTTCCGGAATGGTAAACAGCAGCGCCCAGAAGAGAATAATCGGCAGACATTCCGCCCCGAGCATCAACCGCCATTTGATTTCGTCAGCGCCCATGGGCGTTGTAACAAAGAAGTTCGCCAGCTTCGTGCACCAGTCCCAAACAACCGACTGGTTGTCAATCGCCCTGGCAACCAGGTAGTTGGAAATGTACGACGTCAAAATACCGCAGACGATATTGAGCTGGTTTATCGCGACCAGACGGCCTCGCAAATGACCGGGAGCGATTTCTACAATGTACAGCGGCACGACGACCGAAACGCCGCCAATCGCCAGCCCGCCGATAAATCTCATTATGACAAGCGTCAGCCAGTTCGGGGCGAACGCACAGCCCACCGCCGAAATAAAGAACAACAGCGCCATCAAAAACAGAGAACGGCGTCTGCCGAGCAAGTCGCACGGACGCCCGATTCCAAACGCGCCGATTACCGTCCCGATTAGGGCAATCGACACCGTCAACCCGTGGTTAAACGGCGTGAGTTGATACTGATCCTGAATGACCTTTTCACAGCCGGAAATAACGCCGGAGTCGAACCCAAAAATCAGCCCGCCCAGCGCGGACGCAATTACAATGTAAAACAGATAAAGCCAACGCATAATACGCCTCAAATCGACAAAAAATATATATCTAATTGCAATTATTATAATTAGCGCTATCTTCTTTAACAAGGGGGGGCGGCGAGGCGCCGCTCCCAATCCGCGCTGCTGCGGTGCGAAGGCGCACACCCAGAAGCATAGCCGCTCCCGTTGGTCGCTTGCAGCGGAAGCCTCCAAACCCACACACGAGCTTGGCGCCCCCTCCGTTCTGCTGGTTCGCGGACGTATCGCCCGCCATTTTTCAATTCCGTCTCTTTCGTTCTTTTCATCCATCTTCACAAGAATAATTAGCTGGGCCCCCATCTTTTTGTAATTTGAGCCTCCCCTTATTAAATATGTTTATGAAGGTTATAATACAATAAATCATTTTACAGTATTACGGTTTGTATTCTGTAATTTCTGAAATGCTGTTACATAGAAAGAACTACATGTTATGAAATCCTGTTATAAATTTGTTATTCTAATGTCGACGCTTTTGACAGTTTTACTTTTTACTGCTTGTGATACACCAAACAGTCTCTATAAAGACGGGATGGATTATCTAAGCGGCGCTCACGGTCGTCCTCTTGACTATACTAAAGCTTTTGAGTGTTTTAAAAAGTCGGCTGATATGGGAAATGAGAACGCACAGATTCGCGTTGGTTTTTGTTATCAAAACGGTACAGGCGTTGAACAAAATAAGGCTGAAGCTGTTAAATGGTATGGAAAAGCGGCAGAACAAGGAAGCGCGAGCGCTCAATGCTTGCTTGGCGAATGTTATTGTAAAGGCGAGGGCGTTGAACAAGACAAGGAGGAAGGGGCTAAATGGCTGCATAAATCCGCTCAACAAGGATTTGAAGGAGCTAAATATGTTCTCGAAGAACACGGTCTGGACTAAATTAAAATCGAATTTCTATGCATATTTTGTCTTAATCCTGAATAGGATTTGAATGGTCTTAAAACCGGGGAATTCGCCCAGGCGAGCCACGGGTGTAAACCCGTGAGCATGATCGAAGCGAACGCTGCATTCCAAACGGCATCCCCGAAATCTCCCCAAAAAACGACGAAAACGTCCCCGTTTTTGAGTGAAATCGCCAGACCGTCCAGAAAAAACGAAAAATCTGAAAAAATTTTTTCGAGTTTTAAAATAGACAGGATGAATAAGAGACGAGAAGTCTTGAGAAAATACGCAAGGCGATTCATAAAAACAAGGGGAGCAGACAGTTTTCCCTCATCTTCTTAAACCGCAAAGTTTAACGCGCTTTCCGCTTTTTGTTCGTCGTTGGATTTATCATCTTATTCAATTATAACTAATACTTTTTACATATTGCAATTGTGACAGTTACGTTCTGGATTTTTCGCGTCAGAGTATTTTATTTCGCTTTCGTTTGTGGTATAGTGGTTGTCCTAAGGAAGATTTGTTTGATAGTTGACAACCCAAGGAGGAACAAAACTGTGTTTTACTATTACGACAGAGACAGGGACGGCATCGAGCATTGCTTTGAAGTTCCGGATAAAAGACTGTTTGAAGACATGGAAAATCGCCTTTTGCTTATTACAAAGGGCATTGGGATTGAGTATCCCGTAGATATCGTCAAAGAAAATGACGTGTTTGGGTATCGGTCTGCGGACGAGTACATTGAAACGCACAATGACGAAGATTTTGCGGAACCGATTTGCGCTTTAACGAAGGGGATTAGAGAAATCGGCTATCCGTTTATCATTTATCGCGATGCAGAACACGTCATTCGCGTTTGCAGCTGTTCTGAATTCCCTCTCCGGGAATTGGTTCAGGGTTACGCCCGCAGCAGCGGCTATAAAGTTCTGCCGGACTGGTACTATAGCGACGATATCGACATCGACGCCGCCAACCGCATGGGAATGAACGGTATGATTCGATACCTGGAAAGAGACCGTCGCAAGGCGTTTTTACGTTTCGTTAAAGAATACTTTAGAAGAAGAGACGGTAAAAGAGACGGGGACGATAAAGGAGACGGAGACGGTAAAGGAGACGAGGACAAATAATCGGTCTTTTGTACATTGTTACATCTTAAACAGATTGCACGGAGGTAAATCATGGATTTTATTAACGA
Source organism: Thermoguttaceae bacterium (assembly GCA_045603865.1). Classification (GTDB taxonomy): domain Bacteria; phylum Planctomycetota; class Planctomycetia; order Pirellulales; family Thermoguttaceae; genus RUG11551. The sequence continues at coordinate 146 of JAZUMX010000103.1, read as the reverse complement.
CGACTTTCCCTATATAATGGACGATTTCTCTCAAGAGATTCTTTTGGCTGAAGACGCGCCGCTTTACGTCTTTCGTTTCGTTGGCTGTACGGAATACGGCAGTCTGGTGGGAATGATCTGCGGTTACGACTTCTGGGAAGACGCCC
>JAZUMX010000102.1:0-1928 GCA_045603865.1 Thermoguttaceae bacterium | reverse complement strand
TTTGCGTTCCGACCGGGATCTGGCAATGCGGGCAGTACGGCTGACCCAGCCGCGCCAGCAGAATTCTGACGTAGTCGTAAATCTCGGAAACCGTCCCGACCGTAGACCGCGGCGACTGTGACGTTCGCTTCTGTTCAATCGCAATTGCCGGGGACAAGCCGGTAATCAGGTCAACCTTGGGCTTTGACATCTGCCCGACAAACTGACGCGCGTACGACGACAGACTTTCTACGTACCGTCGCTGACCTTCGGCGTAAATCGTGTCGATTGCCATGGAGCTTTTTCCAGACCCGGACGGTCCGCTGAGCACGGTCAGTTTGTTGCGCAAAATATCGACGTCGACGGACTTGAGGTTGTGTTCCGCCGCGCCTTCGATATGAATCACTTCCGGCTCGGCAGACGCGGACGTCGACTCAACCGCCGCCGGCTTTTTCTTAATCTGCTTTTGAATGTCCTTGATTTCCAGCGCGGGTTTGTTCGCCTGATCCAAAACCGGACGCAGCGCGACGCCCGTTGGCGTATCGGTCTTCGCCATGTCTTCCGGCGTCCCGGCAAAAATCAGCTGACCGCCCGCGTCGCCGCCTTCCGGACCAAGCTCGATGACCCAGTCCGCCGTTTTGACGACGTCTAAATTGTGCTCGATAACAATAACCGTGTTGCCGAGGTCGACGAAGTTGTGAAGAACCTTGAGCAGCAAATCGATGTCGGCGAAATGCAAGCCCGTCGTCGGCTCGTCGAGCATGTAGAGCGTTCGCCCCGTTGCGATTTTAATCAGTTCCCGCGCCAGCTTGATACGCTGCGCTTCCCCCCCGGAAAGAGTGGGCGACGGCTGACCGATTTTCATGTATCCCAGCCCAACGTCGTGTAACGTTTTGAGCATGGAGTGAATTTTCGGGATGTTCTCGAACAGTTCCATGGCGGCGTCGACGTCCATTTCCAAAACGTCTGCGATGGATTTGCCTTTGAATTCCACCGACAGCGTTTCCGCGTTGAACCGCTTGCCGTTACAAACCGGGCAGGTCGTCCAGATGTCGGCGAGGAAGTCCATCTCGAGCTTTTCCGCGCCGGCGCCCTGACACGCCTCGCACCGACCGCCGGAGACGTTGAAACTGAACCGCCCGGACTTGAACCCCTTCGCCTTCGCTTCCGGCAGCGAGGCGTACAGATCGCGAATCTCGTCGAACAGTTTGATATACGTCGCCGGGTTGCTTCGGGGCGTTCTGCCGATAGGCGACTGGTTAATAGCAATCATCTTGTCGAGATTCCGCAGCCCGTCGATTCTGTCGTGAGCGCCGGGCACGCCGATGCCGCGGTTCAAATCCCGACGAAGGGCTTCGACCAGAATCCCGTTGATGAGCGAGCTTTTCCCGGACCCGGAAACGCCTGTTACACAAATGAACTTGCCCAGCGGGAACTCGACGTCGATATTTTTCAGATTGTGATAGCGCGCGCCGCGGACGATAATCGACTTCGGCTGGTCGTCCTGGATCGCGTATTTCGACTTTTTGACAGAGCCGTATTTCGCGCCTCGCCCCTGGGACTGCGGAACCGCCGCCTTTTCCCGCCGGGCGGGGATGTCAATCTTGCGGCGTCCCGCCAAAAACGCGCCTGTTACGCTGTCGGGAGCTGCCATGACCGTATTCAAGTCCCCGGACGCGACCACGTATCCGCCCTTCGCGCCTGCCCCGGGACCGAAATCGACAATCATGTCCGCCGAACGCATCGTCTCTTCGTCATGCTCGACAACGACGACCGTATTCCCCTGATCCCGCAGCGTGGAAAGCGAATTCAAAAGGCGAATGTTGTCACGGGAATGAAGCCCGATAGACGGCTCGTCCAGAATGTACAATACCCCCGTCAGCCCACAGCCGATCTGCCCCGCCAGACGGATTCGCTGCATTTCCCCCCCGGAAAGCGTCGGAGCCGTT
>JAZUMX010000101.1:0-2202 GCA_045603865.1 Thermoguttaceae bacterium | reverse complement strand
AGGGTTCCGGAACGGCGTTGCGGTCAATGGAGAATCTGACAATATTGCCATCTCCAGCAAGAGCCAGACTAAAATAATACGGAAGCGTTTGGTCGCCAAGAATTTGACCAATAATACCTTCTTCAAATGATTCGCCGCTTGTCGCAGTAAGAATATCGTACGACGCTCCCCACGGAATATCGTCAGTCAGCGTAAAGGAAATCAAACCGTTATCCAAGTCAAATGAATTAGCTGTCATGGTGTCGATGCCGGATTCGTCCATTTCAATCAACAGCGTTCCACCGTCAAGTATGAAGTTTCCATCAATATCAACGTGTCCAACAGAATTGCCGGGCGAGAAAACCGCGCCGTCTTTAATTGCGAGATTGCCGGCATACTTACCTTTAAAGTCCAGTTCACCCTCTAAAACCGTAAAATTATCCGATTGGAACTGACCGTCTGATGCTAAAATTTTCAGGGCGCCATCGCCCGTCTTGATAACGTTTGCGCCGGAAACGGTTGCGCTGTCGGTGAACGTCAGCTGTTGTTCACCCTCAGGAACGTAGTATTCCAAAGTCGCGCCGCTGGCGATTTCAATGGGGCTGTTCGCCTTGATCGCGTCGCCTGTCAGAGCAAGCGTACCTTCTGAAACCTTCGTAATGCTGGAATATTCATTGTCGCCGGAAAGCGTGAGCTTACCAGCGCCGATTTTTTTCAATACGCCATCGCCGGAAACGACGCCGGACAGAATCAGGTTCTTATCCGCACCGATTTCGAATGTTCCATCTACGTCCAGAATTACCGGCTTGTCATACGTTTCTGTATTCGAATCGCCATTTTTGATAAACCAGGCGCCCCTCTTATCCGTACCGTCAATAGTCCAATTCTCGGCGGACATATCAGCCGTGTTGACGTTATAATACCATATCGATTCAGGGAAGGCGTGCGTCCAAACCTGATCTGCCGTCATAGCGGAAGAATACAACGCAATATCGTCAATGATGCCGGCAAACGCCTCGCCGTCGCCATTGGAACCAATCGTTCGCGATATGGGCATATCAATAGCAGGTTGGTTTGAAGCATTTTTGCCGACCAGTTCGCCGTTAATATAGAAGAACAAATCGTTGCCCTGTCTTACGTAAGCGACGTGAATCCATTCGTCAACAACTTGTGAAAGATCATAACTAAATGCGCTGACGCCATCCGGACCTTTGAATTCCGCATCGTAAGCGCCCCATTTTGTAAACCCGGGTTTACCGCTGTTCATAATCCAGCGCAATGAACCGTTATCGCCGGACACCAAAGACTGACGACCGGAAATATTGTGAGGATTGATATAAAATTCCGCCGTCCAGTCGCCTGTGATGTTGGAAGTCCCCGTCAGATCAACCTTGGAATAGGTCCCGCTGAAATCCGCGACCTGATGCAGTTCTGAAATCGCCGACAAGTCAACGTTTCTGGAAGCGCCAGCTCCTGCAACGGGACTGGAACCGTAATCTGCAATAACCGTGGTGGATGGGTCGTCAAATTTGTACCAGTGAACTGGCTGAGCTGCAGAAATGACGGTTTCCATAGCTGTAACATGATCCTGCGCTGTCGCAAACGCTTCGGATGAAAATGGCGCGACAAGACGAAGGTTGGTAATGTCGCAATTGTTTTCTTTGTAGTTGTAAGGTCCAATAGATTTAATTCCGCCCGCCGCATCGATGGTTGCAATCGGGTAGGTGTAAGTATGGGAATACGTGTATTCTCCGGGATGATCGCCGGAATTCGCCAAGCCGAACTGCGTTGTAAAGACGTAGTTGCCAGCGGTATGGTCTCGATGAATGGTCAATTTCATCATCGTGAAATTGGAATCGCTTCCAATCGGCGGAACAAAACCGATATTCTGATTACCAATGCCTCCAAAAGAGCCTTCAATACGAAAAGCGCCTTTCACACTGCCATCGCCGTTTTGGTATCCAGGATGGTATATAAACGTCATTTGATTATTGTTAATCGAAATGCCGTGATGAAAGCTGCCAGCGCCAACGCCGTTCCAGTCGCAGGCATACCATGCTTCGTAAACCAGATCGCCGGCTGTCAAGTCGTAAGCGGTTGCTGACGACAAGAATCTGGAAGCGTCCATCTGAATCGTACCGGAACCCGTACCGCTAGCCTGCTTCATATAATTCAGCTCGTCAAAACGAATATTGTCGTTGCCGCCGGATTTATAATAGCGCA
>JAZUMX010000100.1:0-2135 GCA_045603865.1 Thermoguttaceae bacterium | reverse complement strand
AACGTTCTCGGCTCAACTTCCGGCAGATTCTCGCCGCATTGCGGACAGGAATACAGCGTACTATACAGAGAATCCGTCCACGCTCCGTCAGCGTCAGGCGCGCAGACGATAACCGCAGAGCCGGAAATGTTGACCGCGGTTGAAACGGAATCCGCCAGCCGGCTTCGAGCGTCCGGACGGGAAACGCAGCGGTCAATAACCGCGTCGGCGCTATGTGACGCGGCAGAGTCAAGTTCCGGCACGTCGTCCAGCTCGTAAACCGTCCCGTCAATTCGAATCCGGGTCATGCCGCGTTTGCGAACCTGTTCGACTACGGAATCCAGACGTCCTTTTTTCTGACGAATTATCGGCGCAAGAATCATCAGCCGAGTTCCCTCGGGCAGTTCCAGAATTCGGTCGACAATGGCGTCTTGCGATTGTTGCTGTAACACACACCCGCAATTTGGACAAGCAACCCGTCCGGCTTTGGCAAACAGAACGCGGAGAAAGTCGTAGATTTCCGTCGCCGTTCCAACTGTTGACCGAGTTGACGCCCGCAGAGGCTGCTGGTCAACCGCCACCGCCGGCGGGAGGTTTTCGATTCGTTCCACTTTCGGCATGGGCTGACGCCGAAACAGCGCGCGCAGCGTCGGCGACAAACCTTCCATGTACTGTCTTTGCGACTGAGCGTAGAGCGTATCAAACGCCAGCGAACTCTTTCCCGACCCGCTCAAACCGGTAATAACTGTCAGCGCATTGAGAGGAATCTCAACGCTGACGTTCTTCAGATTATTGGCGTTCGCGCCGTGAATGGAGATGCAGGCTGTAGGCATTGGGCAGTAGGGGGGGAGGGGAATTAGCAATTAGCAATTGTCAATTAGCAATTATTGAGGCGCTTTGCGTCAATTGATAATTGCTAATTGCTCATTGCTAATTATCTAAAGTCCCATAACGTACGTCATTACTTGAATAAAATCGGTGTTGTCGATATACCGGCCGTCATAGTTCCAGAGTTTACCGAAGAAGGGATCGGTTCCTTGAATGCACTTTTCAAACAAGGCGGCGTCTTTTCCGCGGACGTAAACGGGAACGAGCTGGTTTGTATGGTTGGCGGTATAGTATTTATACGTCGGGAGAGAGCCTTTGCCGTTAAACTGGATTTTTTCAAATAGAGAACCGGGCTTGTTGGCGTTTGGACTCCACAGCGCGCCGGTGTCGTGGTCGGCGGTAATAATCACGAGAGTTTCCTCCCAGGAGGAATTCTTTTCGACCCAGTCGCAGACAGCCGCAATCGCCGCGTTGAATTCTCTCATCTCAACCAACATTCCCGGCAGATCGTTGTTGTGATTGCATGTGTCGACCGCGCCGCCTTCAATCATCAGGTAGAACCCTTTGCGATTCTGATCCAGAACGTTCAGCGCCGCCAGCGACGCCTCCGCCAGCGTGGGAACCGTAGGAATGACCTGGCGCTGCTTATTTCGGTCGTCATAAGTAAAACTGACGTGACTGCGGGCAATTCCCAGCAGTTTTTTCGGCGCCTCGCCGGGGTCTTTCGCAATGCGCTGAAAATCCTCCCGGGCTTCGATAAACTCCCAACCCTCTGGCAAATCGCCTTTTTGAATCTTCTCCCACTGACGTTTCGACGGTCCGAAGACGTTGTATTCCAGAAAATGCTTTTTACCGTCAGCGGAGAAATAATAGTCGTCAGACGATTTGCGAGACAGCGCATCCCCTGTCGTAAGGGCGCCCTGGCGATCGTATTGAGGATGTCCGCAGCCGATCATAACCGACAGCGCGCCGGAATAGAGCGACTGCTCGAAAATGCGGCTTCCTTCCCGCCGGGAATCGACGTGCCCTGCAACGCCGCCGGGCGTAGCGTGAGCCACCTGAACGGACGTAACCGACCCGCAGGCGAATCCCTTTTTCGCAGCCATTTCCGCGAACGTCTCCAGCCATTCCTGGTCGTCGTCCATTCCCAGCGAGCCGTTATCGGTCTTGACGCCTGTATTAATCGCTGTTGCAGCAGCGGCGGAGTCCGTCGCGTTCCCCATCTGCTTTTTGAACGAACTCCACATCTCGTCAGGGTCGTAATCCCCAGCTATGCTGTACGTAAGTCGGAGGCCAAGCCGGTCTTAGGAAGACAACACTTAGCTACA
>JAZUMX010000099.1:0-2847 GCA_045603865.1 Thermoguttaceae bacterium | reverse complement strand
ACCAACAGCTCCTTTAGCTGACATTGAGGCAGCCATCCGCAAAGAACTCGCGAAATGAGAAATGCAGTAACAAACAGCGTGCCGCGCAAGACGTATAATTACCGCTCCCGTTGGTCGCTTTGTCCTGCGTGAGTACTGCGACGCAGCCAGTAACCTCCTCGGATCGCGAGCGACAGCTCGCAACAGATTTTTTAGCCATAAAAAACGCAAAGAACGCATAGTTTTTAAAACTATGCGAACATTGCTAACTAGAGCGTGAATTTTTCCGGGGGCTTACGCACCCCGGCTCGCCTACCTTTAAACATTGCTTAACCCTTTTACACAATCATGAAACATCCATTTACTTTTGTAACGCTGTTGATTGCAATGGCGTTTTCCGTTTTCGGAACCGTTTTTGCGGAAGAGAACCCCAACGCCGAAGAAGCCAAAGCCCCGGTTCAGGTCGCGCTGATGACGAATCAGGCGGGCGGCGAAGACGTCCAGACGATAACGTCCATCGTCGCTAAAGACCCGTCGTTCCAGATTACGGAAATTGACGGTCAGGCGGTTCGCGACGGCGCTCTGGACAAGTTCGACGTTCTTGTTTTCGCCGGGAACAGCTGTGACGCTCTGGTGAATTCCCTGAGAAACGAAGGAATCGGAAAGGTCAAGGAGTTTATCAAGTCCGGCAAATGCTATATGGGCTTGGGCGGGGGAGCGTTTTTCACCATTCGGGCGGATTTAATCAACGCTCAAACGATAAGCCCCAAATGGGAACGCGGCATCGGCGACCTCAAAATTGAAATGACGGAGCTGGGCTGCACGGTCTTTGGCGAGCAATTCAAAGGCGAGCACGATGTCTGTTACACCAACGGGATGGTCGTCAATCTCAATATTGATTTACGCAAACCTCACGTTGAAGTCCTGGCGAAGTACACGACGGAATTCAGCGAAAACGACGTCCCGGAGAGCGTTCAGATTGGCTCGCCGGCGATTATGCTTTCCACGTACGGAAAGGGAACGACCCTTGTCTTTGGCGTTCATCCGGAACGAACGGAGGCGATGCAAGACCTCATTCTGATCGGTCTGCGTCATCTGGCGGAAAACTCCCGGTTCGGCAAGCCGGTTGAGGAGATTATCCGCACAGGCGAAAACGCTGCCAAAGACAACGCCGAAGCGCTCCGAAAAGTCACGCTGGACTACATGACCGCCATGGCGGAAGTGGAATGGTATCCGGAAAAGGACATCGTCTGGTGGCGTCCGAATGACGGCGTTAAATTCCATGCGGGTCAAAAGTACAAGGGGCTTCCGTACACCCAGCCGGGGCGTTACACCACCCTCGAGCAGTTCCAGGAAATGCTTGAAATCCGCGACGGCAAACCGATTTACGTCGGCCCGATTCATCCGACGTCGTATCGCGGCAGCGACTGTTCCAGCTCCTGCTCGATGGCGTGGCAGCGCACCATTCCCAACTGCCCAATCTGGCGAACGGCGAGAATGAACCCCGGCGACAACTGTCTGATCAATCCGAAAACCGGCAAGACGGAACCGATGTTCCTCAAAGTCGGATCGTACGTCGTGCCTAAATACTCCAACACGGCAGACGCCTGCGAAGCCAATGGGCGCGACGTCATGTTCGCCTGTTACGACCAGCTTCTGCCGGGCGACGCCATCGTCCGACAGCCGCACGGACACGTCCGCATGGTCGTCCGCGTCGACGCTGAAAAGAAGGTCATGTACATCACCGAGCAAACCGGACTCAATCCGGAAGGAAACCTCAAAAGCGACCATCAGTCCTGGCGCGTCAACTACGCTTTCACCTACGACGAACTGTTCAAAGACGGCTATCTGCCGATCACGCCGATGGAATATAACAGGGAATAGGGAGTAGGGAATAGGGAGTAGAGCTGGGAGAATTAGCAATTACGCAAGCGATACCCCAGCCTCTCCCAGTCTCTCCCAGCAAATTCACAGAAGTTCCCAGGTATTCCTTCCTTGTAACTATCCCCCACCTAATCAATCATGAAACTCACGTTATCAATTCCTACCATGTTGTTTGCCGCGTTGATTTCCCTTTGCGCGGCGTTGGCGGTCGCTCAGGAGCGTCCGATTCGCGTTGCGGTTTACGACGACAAAGGCGTCGGCAAAGGCAGCGCAAAACTGATTTACAAGCGAATTCAAGACAACCCGGAGTTCGTCTACAGAGTCGTTAACGGCGAAGACATTCGCAGCGGCGTTCTCGACGGGTTTGACATTGTCGTCCTGCCCGGCGGTTCCGGACGGGGCGAGGCGAAGTCGATGGGCGAAGACGGCGTCGAAAAAGTCAAGCAGTTCGTCCAGTCCGGCAGAGGGTATATGGGCATCTGCGCCGGCGCGTATTTCCCGATTCAACAACACTTCGTCAATATCGAACGGCGCAGCACGATTTGGGTTCGCGGCGGCGCGAAGCTCGATATCGAACTAACCGAGCAGGGGCGAAAAGTCTTTGGTGAAGAGTTTGCCGGCTTGCAGAAATGCAGTTATCACAACGGCCCGGTCGTCAATATCAACGTTGGCCCCAACGGAACGAAAGTCGACGTTCTCGCCTGGTTCCGTTCAGAAACCGCTGTCGGCGATTCCACTCCCGGGATTCAGGTCAACTCGCCCGCTATGGTGTTCACGACCTACTGCAAAGGCCCGATTATTACGATTAGCCCGCACCCGGAAGGCACGAAAGAACTGCACAGCTTCGTTCCCTCGGCGTTAAAGTACATTTATCAGAACATTTCCGACGACGTCAAGGCGGAAAACGCGAAAGTCGAGATTACGTCGAAGAGCCGAGAGAAGGCAGAGGAAGAAGACGAGGCAGTAGACAATAGACAGTAGGCA
>JAZUMX010000098.1:0-1567 GCA_045603865.1 Thermoguttaceae bacterium | reverse complement strand
GGCAAAGTTGTCGTTGCACGGCGTCTTGTCGAGGTCGTCAATCAGCTCGTAAGCGGGCGTATGTGACGTCGTGGACGTCATGAGCGTCAAATGCCCGCCGGCGGAGAATCCCATCACACCGATCTTTTCCGGGTTAATCTTCCATTCTTCCGCATGAGAGCGAACGAACCGAATGGCGCGCTGAGCGTCCTGCCAGGCGGCGCGGTGCTTTTCAACGCCAGGACGGCGCGGAACGCGATACCACAGCACAACGACCGTCATGCCTTTGTCGTTGAAATATTTGGCGATTTTCGTTCCTTCGTGGTCTTTTGCCAATCCGTAATACCCGCCGCCGGGGAACACGACCAGACACGTGTCAGTCGTCTTGGTTTCCGGTTGGTACAGCAGCAGAGTCGGGTTCGTGCTGGCGTCCTTTTCGCCCGGGGCCGCCTCCGGCCAAATGGAAAACGTTTCCTGCGCCGAGCAGACCGAAGCCGCCGACAAAATCAAAGCCGCAATACAAAGTAAAAGTCGTTTCATTGATTGATCCTTTCTGTTAGGGAGCTGTTAGCTTCTAGCTCTTGGCTAATAGCTAGGAGCTAAAAGCTATAAAATATATTGCTAATTAGCCAATTGCATTACTTTCATCCATTCATAGACCCGGTTGAGCCAGTCGCCGACGTGGTTGTCTGTCGGTTTCGCGCCGAAGCCGTGCCCGGTTTTGGCAAAGATGTGCAGTTCCGCCGGGATGCCCATGCTCTTGAGCTTGGCGTACACGACAGCAGACGCCATCGATGGGCAGACGTCATCGTCGCCGTGAATAAAGCACATCGGCGGGGTCTTGGCGTCAAAGGCGAACTCGTCGACAATCTTGGATTCGAGAGTATACCCTTTGTCGGTCCTTTCCAAAACGTAAGCGGGATAAACCGGGACGGCGAAGTTGACGTAACAGGGAACCTTGTCGAGGTCGTCAACCGGTTCGTAAGCTGGCGTCTGTGACGACGTCGAAACCATGAGCGTCAAGTGCCCGCCGGCGGAGAATCCCAACACGCCGATCTTTTCCGGGTTTATCTTCCATTCCTCAGCGTGAGAGCGGACGAACCGGACGGCGCGCTGAGCGTCCTGCCATGCGACGCGGTGCTTTTCCACGCCGGGTCGACGCGGAATGCGATACCACAGCACAGCTACCGTCATGCCTTTGCTGTTGAAATACTTGGCGATTTTGTCGCCCTCGTGGTCTTTCGCCAGATGGTTATACCCGCCGCCGGGAAAGACGATAAGGCACGAGTCTGTCGTCTTGTTTTCCGGCTGATACAACAGCAGCGTCGGATTGGCGCTGACGTCCTTTTCGCCCGGCGCCGGACCGTCCCAGATGGAAAACTGTTCCTGCGCCCACGCGGTTGCGGTTAAACCTAAAAATACCAATAGTAAAAATAGTCGTTTCATTTTGAAGTTCCTTTCGTTTAGGGAGTAGGGAATAGAGAATAGTTTTGTGATAAAGTGAACGCAAGCGACCAACGGGAGCGTCTTTTGGGAAACGCGCGGGAGCGCGGACTGGGAGCGGCCCCTCCCCCCCCCCTTGCGGAAT
>JAZUMX010000097.1:0-4907 GCA_045603865.1 Thermoguttaceae bacterium | reverse complement strand
GATCCGAGCTGAAAAGGACGGGAGCCCCGGCTGTGTCGTCGTCATTTCTGGCGACGGTAACGTTTAACAGCTTGAACGCTTTCCACGTACCGCTTCCATCGGATGCGTACAGCTGACCGCCATTTTTGAACGTCGTATTCTGAAGGAAATTGTAATACGCGCCATCGTTGGAAATCTTGCCCCCGTTAACGACAAAGTTAATCGGAGCGTAATTGTGAGCGTTGGCTAATACGTCCTGATTGGCAAATACAAGTTCCCCTCCATTGTTGACGTAAACGTAACGGGTGTTCGAAACTTTTCCAATCGGAGAATTCCCACTGGAACCTTTGCCTGTCATTCGGATTTTTCCGCCGTTAATGGTAGCGTTTCCGGTAAACGAGCTTCCGCCGTTGGTAAACGTTTGAGTTCCCGCTCCGCTGGCGTTGACAATCAGTTCAACGTTGCTTTCGATAGTTCCTGCATACGACAGATTTTGAGAGGTAATATCGAACGTTACCGTCGATTTATTGGCGGTTGTATTATAAATTCTGCCCAACTTGTTGTTCGGTTCATCGTCCACAACGCCTTTGAATTTCTGGCTGAATCCGTTCATGTTGAGATAGCCGTAGTTGTACAAAATGCCGGCGTTGGCGCCGAGGGGCTGATCAACCTCCAGCTTCGTTTGACCTCTGGAATCCGTACTCGCCCAACCGGTTTGGAAGGAACCGGTAAACGCATCGTTGTCAGAGTGGGTTTTAAGAATCAGCCAGCCGGAATCGGAAACCTGCTTCAGTTTGGCAGAGCCAGTTACATTCCCGGAAAGAGTAATGCTCTTTTTCCATCCGGTTTTAAACCCGGTTTCGGACATGACGTTCAAATCGTTTTTGATTGTGAGGTTATTGTTGTTGTTCTGAATAGTTCCGCCGTTGAGGTTAATTACCTTGCCGCCAATATACGAAGAGACGTCTGACGAGTCTGTATTAGCCTTGCCAATTCGCATGTTGCCTTTGACAAGCAACGACCCTGTATAAGCGCTTCCATTGCCGGAAAATATAAGCCAGCCGGAATCGCTGCCGACTGTCAGCGACTTGCTGCCTTTTAACGCGCCTGTAAGGGTTAGCGATTTCTTCCAGCCCGCCTGCATGGTCGAGCCGTCTTTGGTAATTGTTACAGCAGAAGCCAAGACAGCGTCGTTGTTATTATTTAATATTGAACCGCCGTTGAAATCAATTCCCGTTGTGGTGTTAAAGTTCGTTCCAACGCGAATGTATCCGCCGTCGAGCTTAATTGAACCGTCGCCCGTCCAGGAACCGTCGCAGACGACGAATCCGGAACCGGGAGATTCAAACACCAGATCGCCGTCAACGCGAACAGCCCCGCCGGACGCTTTAATGGAAGATCCACGCTTGACGTTAATGGTATTTCCCTCCGTTCCTATAACCAGCGATCCGCCGGTCGCCGTCATGGCGGAAACTGGAAGCGTACTGCCAGAGAAAACAAGTTCGCCGCCGGAAACTGAAGTAGCGCCAGTGTACGTATTGACGCCGGAAAGAGTTACTGTACCAGCGCCGGATTTGGTAACAGTGGCAGTTCCTGTTATCGGAGAGGCGACAGAACCTTTCATGTTGTCGAACGTAATATTGCCAATATAGCCAAGCTCTGTCGTGGATTCCAGAATAATATTTCCAGGACCGTCGCCAGTCCCTTTTAACGTAACGTTCATTCCAGCATAGCCGGAAGAGCCAGTAAAAGCTTTTTTAACGTCTAACGTTGCGTCTTTGTCAAAATTAATTGTAAAAGTCGTAGAACTATCGTTCTTTACAAAATAAATGTTATTATTACTGATGGTTGTAGCGCCGCCCTGGACATTCCAGACAGCATTGCCATGATATCCCACTTGAATGTTTCCACCGCCGTTAACGGTTCCGGAATTTAACGTTAATTTGTTGATGTACTGCGTATTGTCCAACGTCAGCGTTCCGCCATTAACCGTCATGGCAGTGTTTGGGGCTACCGTCCAGGCACGCTTGAATTCCAGCGTTGCGCCTGAATTGACTGTGATGGGAGCAGTTCCCCAGAACCCGTTTGTTTTATTATAATCAAAAGCTTCATTAACAGCGTCAATAATCATTTTACCGCCGTCGACGATAACCTCTTTAATGGAGTTGGGAGTTCCAGCATAGCCATATCCGGTGCGATTGAAGATTTGAGTACCTTCGCCGACTTTTTTGACGGTAACGTTATAGGAGCCATTGCTGGTGCCGCGAATGGCTTGACCGTAGGAAGCGGTGTCTGTACTCTTCGTTCCAGCTCCAATTTCAAAAATGTATTGATAGCTGGCGCTGGCGCCGAAGAGATATGTACCTCCATTTGGGGCTTCAAGTTTTCCAATCTGAATGGTTCCAGTTCCTAATACAGCAAAACTGCTGCCATTTAGCGTTAAATCGAAAATGCCGAATGCGCCGGGGACGATTCTCGTGTATCCGCTGTTAACGGTAAGATGACCGCTATACCCGCCCGTCCCGTTAAAGTGAACGTAACCATCGGTCGTCAGGTCGCCGGAACCGGAAATGGACGCGAAGGAAGAGTAATCTCCCGTTGCAGTGGCAACCGATCCGCCGTTAGCGCCAATGACAAGAGCGTTCGCAATGGTTTGGGATTTCCCAACTGGCGTGGCGTCGAGCTTTCCACCGTTGATTGTAACAGAGCCGGTTCCTAAAGCTCCGACGTTGGACATTTTCAGCGCTCCTGCTGAAATCGTCGTTCCGCCAGTATAAGAGCTTGCCCCAGACAAATTCAGCGTACCCGCGCCGGTTTTGGTAACGGCGGTAAGAGTTGTCTCTGATGTATCAGAAATAATCCCAGCATAAGGATCGGGAGCGCCTGAAATATTAAACTCGACGCTTTCGTTGATATCTCCCAAAGTTGAAATATCGCTATCGTAATAAATTTCCGCTTGAGCGAAAGAGCCGACAAACAGAAGCGCCAGAAGCGACAAACGCAGTTTCGGAGAATTAGACATAATTCTTCTCTGTATGGTTAAAATTTGGAAATTTGGTTTGATGAACGATTAGTATGTATATATTTTGACGCAATTATCAAAAATATATTCCTAAAAATATATTATACACGCGAATTTTGATTATGCAAGCAAATAGGAGAAAAAATTTTGAATTTTCATGCGAAGATGGCAAGGATACGTAACGTAGTTAAGAACACAAGCGGGATAGAACAGATATGGAGTGCGACGGCTTGACGTCGCTTTTTTACCAGCCCAGTCGCGAACCTCGAAAAAGAACATTCGTGCCAATAACGCTAGAATAATATCTCGAAATTAAAGGAGATATATAAAGATTCTTGCGTTTCTGGCACGAAATACTGACTTGGTTGTTCTTAACTTAATTCTTGGAAAAGCAGCGTCAAGCCGCCGCACTCCAAAATTACTTTCGCTTCCGCCAGTACAGCAGCCCGGCAGCGCCGAGAACCAGTAGCGCCCAGGTTGACGGTTCTGGAATGGCGTTGGCGCTAAGCGTCCCGGAAAGCAAAATATTTTTTCCATCGAGCTTAACTTCATAGCCAGGAAAGTAATAAGAGAAAGTCGCGTTCTTGACAGCGTCAAAAATGCTCGCTGCGTCGGCGTCGCTTGTAGTGGTGATGAATACAAGGTCCGTGAACGAATCTCCGCCAACGAGTCCGCTGTCGGGATCCAGGACTATGTTGATAATCGACCCGGAGGCAAACGTTTCTTCATTGATTTCGCTGAGAATCAGCTGGTCAACAACAATTTCGCCTTGATCGTTTTTGCCAACTTCCATCAACAGCGTCGCGCCGCTATCCAGACTAAACGTTCCGTCAACCGTCAGCGTTCCGACCGAGTTGCCGGGCGACAGCGTTGCGCCAGCTTCGACTGCCAGCGATCCTTTGAAATACTCTTTCATATCCAGACGACCGGACGAAACAACGAAGCTGGAAGCCTCGACCAGTCCTTCCGCAGCTGTGCAAATCTGAAGCGTTCCGTTGCCGGTCTTAACGACTTGACCAGTACTCTTAATCTTATTATTTGAATCACCTGTTTCGAAAATAGTCAGCAATTGCTTCTTGCCGCTGGAAAGATTGTATTCCAGCGTTCCGTTTGCTCCAACGGTAATCGGACCGTTCGCGACAACGGCGTCATCGGTGAACTTCAAGACGCCCTCTGTAATGGTCGTTCCGGCGGTATACGTATTGGCTTTAGTTAATTCCAACGTACCAGAGCCGGTTTTGGCAAGAGAGTTGTTTGTTACAAAATCTTTGCTCTTATTGCCCAAAATAACGTTGACGACCAAATCGGAAGCGTCGCTGCGAGTAACGTCAGCCACGTTTAATACCGCGCTGTCAAGAACAAAGATAACGCCGTCCGCGCCGTTGAACTGAACAGGATTTTCCGGAGTTTCCCCGTCGCCAGCAAAGGAAACGGTATTTGTTCCCAGCAGCCAGAAGGAGCGATAGACGTCTCGGTTGTTATTGCCGTAGACCTCAGCGCCGTTCTGGAAAGTCGCGTTATACAATGGGTTGTTGTTCGTACCGGACAGCTTGCCGCCATTAAGAATCACTCTCATGCTATTGTCGTTAAAATAGGAAACGGAGCAGCCGCCGAGAACGTCATTCGTTCCCAAGACAAGTTCAGCGCCAGAATTAACGGTAATCGTTCTTCCGCCATCAATCGAGAATTTGCCTAAAGCCGTTGTATTGTAATTGTTATGAGCGACCGTAGCTTTTAACGTGCCGCCATTGATTGTAACGTTGCCGGTAAAGTTACTGCCGTTATTTGCAAACGACTGCGTACCATTGCCATCAGAATTGACAACCAATTCTATCTTGCCGCTGATTGTTCCATAATAGGTTAAATTTTTACCTGTAATATCAAGCGTCAAAGTTGAAACGCTGCT
>JAZUMX010000096.1:0-1870 GCA_045603865.1 Thermoguttaceae bacterium | reverse complement strand
GGTCGGCGTTCAGCTCGACATCGGCGCCCGAAGCGTCTTTGGCGGTACGGGGCAGGAAGTTCGCCGGCAGCGCGTAGGCGGCCAGAGCGTCCATCAGTTCATTGAGCCCGACCTTCGTCTTCGACGAGACGCAGAACATCGGGATCAGCGAACCTTCGACCATCCCTTTGGCGATCAGCGCCGACATCTGCGCTTCATCGGGAAGTTCCCCTTCGAAATATTTTTCCATCGCGGCATCGTCAACCGAAACGATCGATTCGATGAGCGATTCGTGAATCTGAGCCGGATCGACCAGAGCGCCGGCGGCGTTGGCCGGGGGATTGGGCGGGCTGACGACCCCCTTGAACTCATGGCCGTGCCCGACCGGAACGTTGAACAGAACCGCTTCCTGCCCGAAAACGTCCTGAATGTTCGCCACGAGGGTTTCAAAATCGATGTTGTCGCCGTCCATTTTGTTGATGATCACCAGACGGCCGAGCCCGGCTTTCTTCGATTCCGCGAAAACACGGCGGGTGTTCACCTCAATCCCGGCCTGCGCGTTGATCACAATCGCGGCGGTATCGACGCCGCCGAACGAACCGATCGTCGCGCCGATAAAATCGGGATAACCGGGGTTATCGACAATATTGAACCGTTTTCCGGCATGATCGAAATGGATAATACTCGATTCAATCGAGTACTTATGCGCCTTTTCTTCTTCGTCAAAGTCACAGATGCTCGAACCGTCGTCAACACTGGCGTTCTTGTTCACCGTCCCCGTCACGCAGAGGAGGGTATCGGCAAGAGTCGTCTTTCCCGAACCGCCATGACCGCAGAAGGCAATATTACGAATATTCTCGGCTGTGAATTTAGACATCTGTTGGTTTCCTCACTTCAAAAAACTTTAATGGCGGCTCCAGGGAGAAATAATCCGGCGAGAGACACCTCTGACCTAAAGGGATCTCCCCATAAAAACACTCCCTATATTTATACCGTTTAAACGGCAATCGACAAGGGGATATATTGAACCGAATCCCCTTTTCCCGTATAATAAGAGACGCTATGGAATACTCTCCTCAGATCCCCATCATTTTCGACAGGCGCGAAAGCTGGGCTTATCAGCCGGGCGATTCGCTCTCCGGCAATTTCTATCTTGACGGGATCAACGGAGACGCGATCTCCGAAGTCGAACTTTCGGTTCTCTGGCAGACCGAGGGGAAAGGAAACGTCGATTACGGGATTCATTACCTTGAGCGGCTGACCAACGGCAAAAATGCCCGCATCGGCGGAACCCGCCCCCGTTGGTTCGACGACCGCAAGGGGAACAGCTTCAATGTCCGCCTTCCTGCCTCGCCCCTTTCATACGACGGCGAACTGATCAAAATCTACTGGCTCGTCCGGGTCCGCGTCTTTATGGAGGACGGACGTGTTTTCGTCGATGAACATGTCTTTCGGCTCGGGAATCTGACCGGTCTGCCCCTCCTGCGCATGGGAATAGAAAAGCCCGATCCGGAAACCGGCCGTAACGGCGGCGGCGAAAACGCCAAACCCGCCGAACCGGAAACGCCCGCCGCCGAATCTCCGGAAGAACCTCAAACGCAGGCCGAACCCGCGGCCCCCCCCGCCTCGCCTGAAACGGAGGCGCGCGGCGAATGATTCAGGCTAACACCCCCGCGTCAATGTCGGGAGTCTCGTTAAATCCCTTTTCCGTCGGTTACGTTCAGCCGGGATCCATCCCCTACTTCTTCGAGCCGTCGTTTATCGATCATATCAGAGAAACCGACCCGACTCTCTACGTTCAGGCGTTCGCCGAGGCGTTCCAGAAGAAAATGGAGCTTTCAACCTGGATCGGATGCCGTTATCTGGGCGAAAAGTTTGCCCGATCGGGATA
>JAZUMX010000095.1:0-2293 GCA_045603865.1 Thermoguttaceae bacterium | reverse complement strand
GGTGGCGCCGTCTGGCAAACCGACGTCCGGCAGGTCGTTGTCAAAACCGGGGACGGATTCCAGTTCTACAGGCTGATTTCCCGCAGGAGTTCGAGGGGTTCTGTCTCCAAACGGATCGCTGTACGGGCTGGCGCTTTGAGCAACAGTATTGGCAGAAGGCGCAGCGGTTCGGCGAACGGTTTGACGAATCGTTTTAACGCCGATGTTTTGAGGCGGCTGAGCCGGAGCCGCCCACTGAAGATTATCGCTGTTGGCGGTATAAGCAACCAGATGAACTTTTTCTTTAGAAGCGTTCTGATTTACAGGAGCCGCTTGAGAAGCTGGCGCCGTCGGGGTTACGACGGGCGTCGAGTAAGCGTGTCTGCCTTGCCATCCATCGGCGAAGGCGGGAGCGGTCAGGCTCGTCAAAACGAGACCTGACGCTGCAAGGGCGGTCAAGACCGACAATCCATTGTCGGCGACCGAAACAATCTTAGAAAACGTCCTCCGAAGAGTAGTTCGGAGCTTCTTGTGTAATGGTGATGTCATGGGGGTGGTTCTCCCGCACACTGGCAGGCGAAACTTGTACGAATTTCGCTTCCGTGCGCAATTCTTGAATGGTTTTGGTTCCGCAATAACCCATACCAGCTCTCAGTCCTCCAAGCAACTGGTATACGAACGGTCCCAGAGGTCCCTTGTAGGGGACGCGTCCTTCGACGCCTTCTGGAACGAGTTTTTCTACTTTGGTTGTCTTTCCCTGACGATAGCGTTCGCTTGACCCCTTGACCATCGCTCCCAAGGAACCCATTCCGCGGTACGTCTTGAACTGACGACCCTGATAAATGATTTTGGTTCCCGGGCTTTCTTCCAGCCCTGCCAGCAAGCCGCCCAACATAACGCAGGACGCGCCCGCTGCGATAGCCTTGGTAATGTCGCCGCTGAACCGAATGCCGCCGTCGGCGATAATCGGAATGCCCGCCTTGTCGGCGGCTTGGGCGCAGTGCATTACCGCGCTGATCTGGGGGACGCCAACGCCGGAGACTACGCGCGTCGTACAAATCGAACCAGGTCCGATTCCAACTTTAACGCAGTCCGCGCCAGCTTTGATGAGATCTTGCGTCGCTTCTTCCGTAACTACGTTGCCGGCAATGACGTCGATATCCCATCGTTTCTTGATTTCAGCGACCGTTTTGAGGACGTTGCTGCTGTGCCCGTGAGCGCTGTCAACAACTAAAACGTCTACGCCTTTCTCAAGGAGGGCTTCAATTCGATCAAAATCGTTGACTCCAACGGCGGCTCCCACTCTCAATCTGCCCAGCGAATCTTTGCAGGCGTTGGGGTAGGAACGGGTCATGTCAATGTCTTTAATCGTAATAAGTCCCGTCAATTTATTCTTTTCGTCAATCAGAAGAAGTTTCTCCACCTTTTTTTTCATTAAAATTTTTTCAGCTTCCTCAAGGGTTACATTTCCCGTAACCGTTACCAGGTTATTTTTCGTCATAACCTGACTAACCGGAATATCTTTCTCTTCCAGGAAGCGGAGGTCTCGCTTGGTGATAATCCCCTTCAGACAGCCGTTTTCGTCTACAATCGGGATGCCGGAGACGTTGCTGGTTTCCATCATGGAGCGCGCCTGCTTGACCGTAGCGTCCTCGTGGAGCGTCGCCGGATTGACGATAATCCCGTTGGCAGAACGCTTTACCTTCTCCACCTCAGCGCACTGCGCCTTTATTGACAGATTTTTATGAATAATTCCGATCCCTCCTTCCCGAGCGAGGGCAACCGCCATGGCGGATTCCGTTACCGTGTCCATGGGCGAGCTGATAAACGGGATGTTGAGCTGGATTCGCTTGGTAAGATTGGTTTTTACGACAACGTCGGCTGGCACAATTTCACTGTAAGCCGGTTCCAGAAGAACGTCGTCGAACGTAATGCACTGATATCTGATTTTATCCATGTTGTAGAACCTCAGAGGTTGCGAGCGGCTTTGCAGTCGGGAAACAATCCGATTTTCCCATTGCAAACGCTCTGGCTGGGTGATTTTTCGGGGGTTATATGTATATAATTCCTCTTTTTAAGCTTAATTTTTATACATTATACATTAATAAGATTTCTTGACAAGGACGGGGAGAGGGAGAAATTTAGATTACTTGCAAGGCGAAGATGGATTGAGTTAGGAAAACAAAAACAGACGCAAAGCGTTCAGCTAGAACCGCGTAGTGGTTCAATATTAGTAGCCGTGGGTTTCAACCCACGGAGTGAGGAGTGAGGAGTTGACGCAAGCGATACTCTCGAGTGAGCGCTTGCGCCGGGG
>JAZUMX010000094.1:0-1930 GCA_045603865.1 Thermoguttaceae bacterium | reverse complement strand
AAAGCGGCGGAAACAAATCTGGGCAAAACCATGCCGTACTGCCCTGTTTGACGAGCGCCGACAACGTTGAAAAATCGTCCGATTACAGCAGAAAGCCCAAACTGACGAACGTACGCTAAAACCAGATGTTCGTCGATCGCTTTCGACAACCCGTAGCTCCATCTGCCGATTGTCGTCGGACCGTAAACCAGCTCGTCGTCTTCGCTCCAGATTCTGGCGGGATTTCGCCCGTAAACCTCGGACGTCGACGCAAAATAGAGTTTTACCGGACGAACGCGATTTCGGCCGTCCAGAACCCGCAGCATCGTCTGCGTCAAATCGATATTGGTTTGAATCGTCCGAACGGGATCCGCCGCAACCAACGCCACGCCGACCGCCGCCGCGAGATGATAAACCTCGTCGACGCCGGACGCCAAATCCGATAAAACCGCCTCGTCGCCCGCGTCAGAGCAAACGTACTGAAAATTGGGATTATCGAACAATTCAGCAATATTTTCGCGTCGTCCTGTCGATTCGTTGTCAATTCCAATCACGTTCGCGCCGTCCGCCAGCAGACTGCGAGTCAAATGCGAGCCGATAAACCCAGCCGCGCCGGTAATCAAAACAGTTTTAGACATAATACCGTATTGTACCGAAAGAACAAAGATTCGCAAGGGGGCAGAAAAAAACGGTCGCCCTGCCCTAAAAAGCGTCCGTTGAATAAAGTAAGAAGATTTAAGTGGACAGTGGTTAGGACGCAAGCGCCGCACTCAAAACTTACCACTTACTACTAACCACTTACCACTTTGAAAATAGCTTCAATCGATTAATTACCCCTTTACAGTTCAATCACCGACAAGGAGTGCGGGGCGTCGTTGTCGTTGTCGAACGGGAGGTCGATGTTGGAAATATAGAGTTTATTGCCGCGGCGGCAGACTTCCGAACAGCGATCCAGCGCGCCGTCCGCGCCAGTTCCGACGGGATTTTTAGCAAGCGTTGTAACTTTGCCCGTCGAGATGCAGACTTTATGAACCGCGTTGCCGGCAAAGTCCGCGAAGTAAATGCAGCCGTACGTACTGTCAACTCGAATGCCGTCGATTGACATCAGTTTATTGCGTTCATCCTGACAAGGAATGACATTGCGAACGTTTGTTACTTTTGAACCGTCAGCGCCAAAAGTCAGCTCGTAAATCTGTTTGTCTCCGAAATTGGCGACGTAAACTTTGCCGTCAACGGAAGAACTGCATCCGTTAGCGCCAACTCGCCAGTCCGGGTCGTTGGTCTTAAACTGGAAAATAAAATGTGGGTCATGATCCGTTTCGCTGACGTAGGTCTTGGCGCAATACGGTTTCGCAGGGTCAAGTTCTTTCAAATCAAAGCAGAACAAACCAGACGTCAGTGGGCAAGGAGTGTCTTCTGTAACGCGAGTTTCGCAGAAATAAACTTTGCCGTTGGCAACCGTCAAGCCGTTGGGCGCGACAAAATTCGTCGCCAGGACTTCACAGCGAACGGGTTTGCCGTCTTCAAAAACGATGCGGAGCAGACGTCCGTTGTGATTGACGTGCCCGCTGATTTCCTGCGAGTCTGCAACGTACAGGTTTCCGTCCGGACCGAACGCGATTCCCAGAACGCCGGCGTGTTTGGTGTCCGGGTTGGCGGGAATGCGGAAAACTTCTTTGACTGTGTCGTCCGGTGTGATAACCAGCAGCGGCGCGTCGCCTTCTTCGACCGCGGCAGGAACAACCAGATAAATATTGTTGTCAACCGGATTGTACGCCATGCCGTCTGGCGTGACGTATTTGTCGCCCAGATCAATCATATACGGCGTTTTCAAAGCGGACGCGTCAGAGCAGGATTCCGCCGCAAAAGCCAATCCCGAAACGGCGACTACGCTTAAAACAAACAGCAGAGCTATCTTTTGAAACTTCATTTTTTACTCCTTAACCTAAAA
>JAZUMX010000093.1:0-4447 GCA_045603865.1 Thermoguttaceae bacterium | reverse complement strand
GTCGAACCGTTTCCTTTTTAATGGGATGCTTTTTGAGCGCCTGACGCAGATCGTCTGCGGTATCCGATTCTTCCGGTCGGCTGACGCGAAGCAAATAGCAGACGGATTCCAGCCAATTGTTGTTCCAGCCGAAGGTTTGCGTGTACTTGAAGTCGCCCATCTTTTCCAGAAGTTTGACAGCGTACTCCACGCCGGGCAGAACTTTGACGCTGGAAACGAATCCCGACAGTCCCGTCGGTTCCGCCGTCCGGGTCAGTTCCACGTCGGCAATTCGTTTGAACAGGGTTGTCAGCAGCGGTTGATCTTTTTCCGGTTCTATTTTCTCGTTCGCAGAATAGACGGCTTTCGCCGCGAAACGCCATTTAATGAGCGCCAGAAAGACGTGCTGCTGCGTAATAATATTCTGATCGTACGCCTTGAACAGGTCGCTTTTATAGAGAATATCCGACAGACCGCCGACTTTCGTGTCCCGATAGAGTTCTTCCATCTGCGAATAGAGCCGCCACAGACACGCGAGCTTCTCCGGTGTGAAAGCGAGACGTCTGAAGAAGCCAAACCAAAACCTGAATTCGTCTATGCCAATAACAGCGTATTGAGAATAGTAATATTTTTCTGGTCTTGTTTTGCAAAGCAAATCTTTTGGCGTTTGGACGAAGGCTTCCAAAATCGACAAAAGAGTTTCGTCGAAGTCGGGCTGTTTATTGACCTGTCGGGCAATGACGGAAAAGCAGAAAAAGGGAAACTGGATTTTCCCCGGCTTGGGATTGAAATCGGCACCGTAAAACGGAGCGAGTTCTTTTCGCGTTTTGTCGCTGGCGCTATTCCAGCCGATAATCGCCAACGCGGCAAGCCCTTCCAGAATGTTAAAGGAACGCTTTTCAAAAAACGAGTCCCACAGTTCGGGCGCCGCCCGGTCGGCTTTCGGATAGTTAACATAGAAATGCCTACCAAAGGATTGCGCTTCTTCCGCTTCCATAGCGCTGATGGTTGTAATCGTTTTGGCGTCCTGCAAATTGACGTATGTAATCTCGTCGGATTTATGCTCTGAAATGAAACTGTCCAGCTGACGAATCAATTCCATAGCTTTTGCGGCGTTTTTCGGAACGAAGCTGTCCAGACGATATTCAGGCTTTGCGGGAGGAATTGGCAGAGAGTAGTCGAGCATCGGGTCATACAAGCCGAACCCGTTTTCCTCCGTCCAGAGAACGGCGCTTTTGTCTTCCTCTGTTTGGGAATCGAATTTTTTGATGATCTTGTTAGCCAGTTCCTGAACGGAAGCGGATTTCGCTTTGATCAGGCTTTTCACTTTGGCAAGTTCGTCGTCCGTCAGACTTTCCAGCTGAACGATTAACTTCAACGCTTCCTCTTTAACGGACGGCGTTCTGTCTGACAGGAAATCGAAAATCGAATTTCGAAT
Source organism: Thermoguttaceae bacterium (assembly GCA_045603865.1). Taxonomy (GTDB): domain Bacteria; phylum Planctomycetota; class Planctomycetia; order Pirellulales; family Thermoguttaceae; genus RUG11551. The sequence continues at coordinate 3,030 of JAZUMX010000093.1, read as the reverse complement.
CGCGTCGGTTCGCGGAAAGGTTTTGTAACGTTCCAGATCGTCTTTGTATACCTTCCGGTTATAATAGGGATCCGTCGCGTCCGGGTCAGGCGTTGGCGCGAAGAATCTCAAAACGGTACTGATAAACCACGTCTTGGAAAAGCTGTTAGCTTTGAGCTGAACCGCCAACTTCGACAAATCTTCCAGTTCCTCTTTTTCCCAAATAGATTTGACGCAGGTCCTCAGCTCTTCAAACAGAAGCGCCTGGCTGACGGACAGTTCCATTTCAGGAAAGACGGGATGAAACGCGGAGATGGATTTGGCGGGAAAACGGTCAAACAGTTTACGCAGCCGCCAGTAGATTTCCCGGGCTTCTTGAACCCCCTCGTCGTCATCGGGGAACGCAGAGTATTGAATTCGATCCAGAAGCAAGTTGGTTAAAACCGGCTCCGGCGCGCGCCGATCAAGCTGGTCGAGAATCCAGATGGGGTCGATGGGTAACTTGATCTGTTTGAGCATGTACGCCGCCGTCGCTTTGACGGGAAACGTTTCGTCGTCGGACTCGATAATTTCCATGCAGCTTTGAACGGCGAGTACAGCGTCCTTTGCCGCCAGCGCCGACAGCGCCAGATAGCGGCTGACAGGGTTGTTCTTTTGACTTTTCGACATCTTGTCCGGGGCGTCCAGAAAATGAACGAATTCCTTGAACTGCTTTTTAAGCGTTTCCGGACGGGCGGCGGCTTCCTGCCCGGTTCCGGTTCCTGTCCAGCCAACCCAGCATAAAAACGCGCGCGTTACAGAGGAGAATCGAATCAGGTTGTGTTTGTCGATGAAATGAACCATGTAACAAAACGCGTCGAACGTTCCCTGATCGCAGGACTCTGCGATGTTTTGTCGGATTCCTTCCTCAAGTTTAAGCGACAGCATATAGTCGCAAATCCACGTCAGTGCGTCTGGATTGACGGTTTGAAAACAGGCGAGAATCGCGCTGTTGGTCAGATCCTTGTTTCCCTCGTAGAAGGCGTCGTGAATGTACTGGCAGACGAACGGGTTGCGGCGGTCCAGAGCGTCGGCAATCCAGAAGTCAATAAACGGATTAACGCAGACGAGTTGAAGCAATGGGTCTTTTTCTTCGTCGTCTTCTTCGCCCCCGCCGGAAACGCCCAAATAGAGAGACTTCTCCAAAGTCAGAGAACTGTCCAACAATTTGAAACAGTAGTCAATCAGCCGGGCGACGTCGTCTGCGTAAAGCGTTTTATCGTACGACGTTCGAAACGTTCTTCTGTACAGCCCCGACTGCCACGGCGTTCTGAAAAGTATCTCAACCGACCGCGACAAAACCGCTTGAAAGGATTCTGGAAACGCCGACCAGAACGGACAGCCCGGCTTGGCAAGCTGTTCGAGAACCTCTTCCTGACAGAGAATCGGTTTCACCTCTTGCGGATCGATACCATGCTTTTTCAATTCGTCTTTAAGTTCCGACTTGTCCGAAATCAGTTCATCGGAAATCCATTCCCACGCCGCCGCGTCGAATAAATCCCGCCATACGCCGGGAGACAGCAGCGTTCGTTTCTGCAAAAAGATATTGAGTTTTTCCTGTATGGCGTCGTCGAAGTTGTGAATGTCGAAGTTGTTCATGACGAATCAAAGGGGTAAGGGAAGCTGCTAGCTGCTAGCTATTAGCTGTTAGCTTGGGCGTTTGTCGCTCTATGCGAGCTAGAGGCTAGAAGCTTTCTGGCTTTAAAAATAGCTTCCCGCTAAAAACGCAAGGCGGATAAACGTCAGCGTTGAACCGTCGGCGAGATTGAGCGGTTCGTCCAACTGCGTCAGTTCCCCGTCTGGGCTGAACGCGCGAAACAGTCCGTCTTCAAACGCTTGAATTACCGTCTCGACCGATTTGTTAACCTGCGGCTTGGTTTTGTTGGGCAACTCCGGGATTTTCTTCTCGTACTCTAATACGTTGTGTTTGACAAGCCGGGTTAGCAGCTCCCGAAGCGTCTTCGGCGCCGGGTCGAAATCGAATTCCTGTTTTGTCAGCGGATTTGACTCGTCCGCCGTCAAGTCGGAAATGCGATCCAAACGCTTGATGGTAAAGTATAGTTTCATGGTTATGGAATGTATATCTTTTCAATCGCCTTGTATCCAAACTTGCTGGAAAAGAATCGATAGATTTTATCGACATAACAGTATATGGCGACCGGATACAGGCAAACGAAAAACAGCGCCGCCAGCCAGCCCGGGATTTTGTCAGGAACGAATTTTTGCTTTATCCGATAAATGAACAATGCGAAAATGCCAATACTGTAAATGGCGGGTATAAGTATTACTAATAGTATATACCATTCTGTCAACGTTGGACATAAAGTTTTAACAAATGTTGGAGTTATAAGAATATTGGGTAAAACAACGTCAGGTAAAATCGATTGTACAAAAACGAGGATTCCCAAGTATATAAATAACGCTATCCACGATCTGATAATGGTGGATTTAGCATGCGGAACGATTTCTTCTCGAATCTGGCAAAAGGCTCTGGTGGATTTATATAAAAATATCGCCCCCCGGATAAAAGAAATTAAAAATACGATCTGAATCGCTATAAAAATAGCAAAGGAAACATGCGACAGTTGAATATCTACAGACCCGAATCGAGCGATTCCCAAAGCAAAGAAGAACGCCAAAACAAAACAGAGAAACAGCAGAAAAACCATTACTAGAAGTTTCCGATAATAGTACGCTCCCATCGCGGCGGCTGCCACGGGTTTGATAGCGTTTTCATCGATATCGTTTGGTTTGAGGTTTAAGTCTAAGCTCATGGTACAATATGGTCTTTTTAAACTTTGCGGACTTCGCGAGCTAGAGCGTGAGGTTTTTCCGGGCTGCTCTACGCGCCCCGGTTTTGTTCGCCTGTCGGCGAATGCGTAATTCCGCTCGCTACGCTCGCTCCATTACCGCCTTTCATTTACTGCCTCCCTTGTACCACTGAGACTCAAAATACAGTCGGTCGAGTTCGTAGGGGTTGTACGAGGCGTTCGGGTCGGCGTCGACGGGCAG
>JAZUMX010000092.1:0-1799 GCA_045603865.1 Thermoguttaceae bacterium | reverse complement strand
AAAACGCTCCGCTGACCGTTTTTGACGACGGGGCGCAGCGGCGCTGTTTTATACACGTTTCTGACGTTGTCAAAATTATTCGCGAACTGGTTTCAAAACCCGACAATTCCGGTCAGATTTACAATATTGGTTCTTCGGATTCCATTTCAGTTTTGGATCTGGCAAAAAAAGTTATCGCTCAAACCGGGTCAAAATCGACGATTGAATTTTTGCCCTCCACCGCCGTTTACGGGGAAAATTTTGAAGATTGCCGCTGGCGCACTCCGGACGTTTCCAAGCTTTTTTCAGCGATCGAATACCGACCCCGATTTACGCTTTCCGACGCGATTTCGGACATAGTCGAAACAATTAGCAATTAGCAATTTTCAATTAGCAATTACGCAAAGCGGCGGCGAGGCGCCGCTCCCAGTTTTGGGGCAGGTTAGTCCGTTCACGGATTTGACGGATTAGACGAATTTTCGCTGATTTTTTGAATTCGGATTTTCCTAATTTTCTCTCTGATTTTTGTACCTCGATTTTTTATCTTTAGACTCAAATTTCTTCAATTGCTAATTGCCAATTGCCAATTGCAAATTTCTCCTAAAATTCGTCTTGACAAAAAACAGGGCAGGGCGTACAATACGCCCAGTTCAGTCGAAAATGGAATTTCGATTTATTTCCATGGAAGGATTTTTATTCAATGAGCGCAACGTCTAAAAAAGACCGGGACAAGCAGAAACGCCTCAAATTGAGTGTTGAAATTCTCAAGGCTTTAGGACACCCGGTTCGTCTCCAGATGGTTCAGATGTTAGAGCAGGGCGAACTTTGCGTTTTGGTCTTCCAGGAATACTTTCAGCTGGACTTTTCGACCATCTCCCGGCATCTGCTTAAACTGACTCACGCTGGCATTCTGGACTTCGAGAAGCGGGGCAAGTTCGTCTATTATCGTCTCAAATGCCCATGTATTTTGGGAATAATTGAATGCCTTCAAACTGCGGCGGCAACGTGATTTTCCCGCTAAAAAATAATGTCTGGGTCATTTTGCCAAATGTGCAATTTTAGAATATTTGGTCGTTTGGCAAAACGTGCGGAATCAATTAGCAATTAGCAATTTTCAATTAGCAATTGGCGCAAAGCGGCTATCATTGGTTATGTTCAAGTCAGTCCGTTCACGGATTTAACGGATTAGACGGATTTTCACCGATTTGTTTTTAGATTCATAATAATTGTCGTACGATTACGCTATCTATTGAAGAATTTCCTTTGACCTACGCTTGTGAAATTGCTAATTGCTAATTGACAATTGCTAATTTATTTAACCTTAAACGTCAATGTCGATGCCGATACCGCTTGCTCTCCTTCGGGCTGACCCCAAACGCGGATCGTGTATTCGCCCGGTGTAATGTCGGTTGGAAGAGCCAGTTTGACGTACTGGAAGAAAGTCTTTTCTTCTTTCGGAATGTTGGAAGAGTTGTCTTGAGATGTGATTTGTTTTCCCTGGCTGTCTTTCACTTCAAAGCCGGAACGGAGGTTTGCTATTGAGTTGGGGTTGTCGAATTCCATATAGAGCAAAAGCGTTTGTCCGGGGGAGAATTCGTACGGCTGATTAACGGCGGTGAAGTCGCCCAATTTTCTGATAGATGTAACAAACGTGAGCGATTTGATCTGGAATTTTTCTTCAATCTGGAATTTCTCTTCAATCGGGGCGACGGCGGAGCATTGCTGAATCGGCAGAGCGTCGTCCAGAGCCGCTTCCAGTTCCGAGGGTTCAATAACGGCGTTTGCCGCAGAGTTGTTCACTGCCCCGCTGGGGGTTCCAG
>JAZUMX010000091.1:0-3697 GCA_045603865.1 Thermoguttaceae bacterium | reverse complement strand
AATTCCGAATTCCGAATTCCGAATTAAAATCCTCGCCTGAGAGCGAAAGCGTAACTGCGCTCCCGACAGTCGCTCCGTTACCGTCTTTCAACTCTCGCAACTCGGAACAAGCTCCTAACTCGCAAACCACAGCGTTTTCCTTATCATCGCTCCTCTCGCCCGACGGCGTCATAGGGTCAATGGGAACGCTTCTCGCCTTGGGCTCGCTGACGCTCGCTCCGGCGTTAATCGTAATGACGACCAGCTTTGTTCGCATCGTTGTCGTGTTGGGACTGCTGCGTCAGGCGCTGGGAGTTCAAAACCTGCCGCCTCAGCAGGTAATCACAGGATTAGCGTTGTTTATCACCTTTTTTGTGATGTATCCGGTTGGAAACGACATCTATAACGACGCGCTCAAACCGTACGAAGATGGACAAATCACCGCCATGCAGGCGTGGGATACAGGCGTTGCGCCGCTGCGGCAGTTTATGAGCCGTCAGATTCAAAAAGCGGGCAACGACGCCGACGTCTGGCTGTTTTGGCGAGCGGACCCCGATGCGCCAACAGGAACGGCGGCTGAAAATTTGACGTACGACGACGTTCCGCTGCGCGTTCTCATTCCGGCGTTTATGACAAGCGAACTTAAAATCGCCTTTTTATTGGGAGTGAAACTGTTTATTCCGTTTTTGATTATCGATTTCCTCGTTTCCTCCATAACCGTTTCCATGGGAATTATGACGCTTCCGCCGGTTATGATTTCCCTCCCGTTGAAGTTGCTGCTTTTTGTCATGCTCGACGGCTGGCGGCTGACGGTTGAAATGCTGCTTACGAGTTTTGGATAGCGGCGAGGCGAAAAAATTCGGAATGCGGAATGCTGAATGCGGAATTATCTTCGGGCAGCGCTTAGCGTAATACCGAATTCCTAATTCCGAATTCCGCATTATTTAATCATGGACACAGAACAAATCATCAGTCTCGGACAGCAGGCTCTGACGACAACGCTTCTTCTGGCGTCGCCGATTTTACTAATCGGCTTGGCGGCGGCAATAATTACGGCGTTCATTCAGACGCTGTTTCAAATGCAGGAAGCGACGGTTCCGTTAATTGTCCGACTGTTAACGATGCTCATTGCTCTGATTGTTTTGACCCCCTGGATTGTCAACTCCCTGCTGAGCTTTTCCAAAGGAATTCTGGTCAGCGGGTAGTCTCCGCGGGGATATTTCGAGCGTTTTCCCCACAGCAATTGCTCTTGCGTCAAACGCGGTTCTTTACCCGGAACTAACGTTCCCGGCTCGCCTTTAACGTTGTCTTCTGCCATTTTTTCGCTAAAAAAATCGCTTTTTCCCGCTTATACGTCTTGACAAAATGGGCTTTTGATGTCAAAATAGATGAGTGTAATAGGAGGGCGTTTGCCGACGTCCTTTGTGTTTTTGTTTTTGACCATTTTAAGGTTTACACATGGCAGACTATCAGCATATTGTTTTGAATGAAGTGGCAGATATAACTGTCGTTCATTTTTTGGATTCCCGAATTATCGAAGACCTCGCCATTCAGCAGCTGGGAGCGGAACTGTTCTCGCTGGTTGAAGTCGATGGCCGCAAAAAGCTCGTATTGAATTTCTCGACTGTGAACTTCATGTCGTCCTCCGCTTTGAGCAAACTGATCAACCTTCATAAAAAGGTTGTTGCGGCGGGCGGATCCATGAAACTGTGCAATATTTCGCCGGATATTCGTGAGATCTTTACAATTACCAACTTGAATCGTTTGTTTGACATTCGCAAAGAAGAAGCGGACGCCATCGCCGCTTTCTAGTGGGGCAAGCTATGTCAGAAGGAGCCGATTTATTTTCTGCCGAACAATGGGCGTGGTATCGCGACGTTGAACTCAACAGCGATTCGACAGACTGCACGCGCGGTCTGCTGGACGAAATTCTCAATACGCTCATGAATAACGGTTGGGAAAACAAACTGGTTTTCGGCGTTCATCTGTCGATGGAAGAAGCCCTCGTCAACGCGGTCAAACACGGCAACAAATACGATCCCGCCAAAAAGGTTCACGTTCGCGTCGGCATCTCTCCCAATCTGTTCAGAGCGGAAATTGCAGACGAAGGCGACGGGTTCGACCCCGATAAACTTCCCGACCCGACAGACCCTGATTATTTAGATAAACCCAACGGGCGCGGCGTTATGCTCATGCGGAATTTCATGACCAAAGTCGAGTATAATCCCAAAGGCAACGCCGTCTTTATGGAAAAAGTCCGATAAAACAAACCGTTTACCGATTCAAATAAAATCCCCTTGAATGTAACAGACGTTCAAGGGGATTGCTTTTTTAAGTTGCGAGTAGCGAGTTGCGAGAGGATTGAAAGGCGGTAATGGAGCGAACAACGTGAGCGAAATTACGCTTTCGCCGAAAGCGAATTTGCGAGTTGCGAGAGGATTTTATGAAACGCTTTGCGTCCTAACAACTAACCACTAACCACTTAATACTTAGCGCTTTTCTCTTACGCGTACCACGACATAACTCTGTCAACAAAGCCGGGGGAAATGCGGTTGAGTACGCAGAGGACTTCTCCCCAGAAGTAGGGGACGAGTTCGTGGTCGCCGCGTTTGAGCGATTTAACGATTCTCTTTGCAACGTATTCCGGCGTTACGGGTTTGTGAGAGGGCCAGTTCGCCATGCCGGTTTTGTCGATGACGGAATCGAAGAACTCGGTCTTGGTTGTGCCGGGGCTGACGGTTAAGACGTCAACGCCCTTTGACTTGATTTCCGCTCGCAGGGCTTGCGTGAACCCGTGCAGACCGCATTTTGCCGCCGAGTACTCTGAACTGTACGGCGCGCCGACTTTGCCCATGATGGAGCTGGTAAAGGAAATAATCGGGGCGCACCCGGTTTTGGTTTGCTTGTAGGCGTCTGCGGATTTGAACAGTTCCGGCAGCGCAATGCGCGTCATTTCAATAGAAGAAATCAGATTGACGTCCAGAATCTGGAGCAGTCTGTCCGGGTCGGCGTCTTCAAACAGACCAAACGCGCCCACGCCAGCGTTGTTGATCAGAACGTCCAAACCGCCGAACGCGTTAATCGCCGTTTGCAGAGTTGCCAAGCGGATGTCGTCGTCAGCTATATCGCCGACAACGATCTGAACGCTTTGATCGTTCATTCCGCTGTTTGAATTGAGGATCTCCGCTTTCAGCTCTTCAAGGCGTTCCGCCCGGCGAGCAGTCAGGACGAGCCGGCAATTGTACTTTGCCAGTTCCAAAGCCAAAGCGCGGCCGATACCGCTCGACGCGCCGGTAATAATGACTCTCGCGTTGTCCAGTTTACGTTTGGTCATAATATATAAATATAACGCCTGGCGTTATAATAGCATTTAATCTTTCAGTTCAAAGGTTGGAGCGTCTCCGCCGGAGTTCTCGCCAACTTCGATTCCGAAATTGTACGTCTTGCCTTTGTACTTTACGTCAATTTTATAGAATCCGCACGGAACTCCCGGCAGGTTGTCTTCGTTGGGCGCAGTAAGCGTTACAACGCCGGTAACGTTGGTTGTATCGGTGAACTGAATCTTGTTTCCGCCCATGAAGTCCTCGGAGGCAACCGTAACCTGAGCGCCGTCAACGGGTTTGCCGTCTTTGACAAATTTTACGCTGGCGATTTGCAGCCCAATTCGGGATTCTTTCCAAATGCGAACCCGATTGGCAATCTCGGTTGACGTAACAGC
>JAZUMX010000090.1:0-3151 GCA_045603865.1 Thermoguttaceae bacterium | reverse complement strand
CCCACACCTCCACCTTGGGCGTCAGAAGATGGAAAGTCGAAAGAACCGTATTAAAGCGGGAATCGTGCCAAATTCGGCTGGATAACGGTCAAACCGTAACAGGTAAAAGCGTAATCCTGCCAGACGGTTCTCAGCGAATCGTCCCGGAATACGAAGACGTCTGTCGAATCGCTCAAGAGCTTGGCGTTCCCGTTTTGGATATTTATCGAATGGCTCAAAAATAAGTTCCGTTTCCCCTTTTTAGGAATTAAAAGTATTATGACCAACATTACTCGAAAAGAATTTTTACAGACGCTTGCCGCTGCAGGAACCGCCGCGGCTTTTTCCTCCGTTGGCGCGGTTGACCTGATGGCTCAAAGCGCTGCTTCAAACGGAGCTTATAATCTGGTTGCCGTCATGGGCGGCGAGCCGGACGCCATGTTCAATATGGCTATCGAACAGATGGGCGGAATGAAGCGCTTCGTCAAACCCGGCATGAAAGTTACCATCAAGCCGAACATCGGCTGGGATAAAGCGCCGGAACTGTCAGCGAACACCAACCCGATTCTCGTTTCTGCGATTATCAAGGCGTGCTGGGCGGCTGGCGCAAAAGAGATCACCGTCTTTGACCACACCTGTGACGAATGGCGGCGCTGCTATCAGTCCAGCGGGATTGAAGAAGCCGCTAAAAAGCTCGGCGCAAAAGTCGTTCCCGGCAACGAACCGGAATATTATCGCGAGATTCAGCTTCCCCGCGCCAAAAACATGAAATCCGCCATGGTTCATCAGGCGATTCTCGATTCAGACGTCTGGATTAACTGCCCGGTTATGAAAAACCATTCCGGCGCTCGCATGACGCTGTGCATGAAAAACCACATGGGGCTTGTTCTCGACAGACGGTACATGCACACACACGACCTTCAGCAGTGTATTGCCGACATCTGCACGCTCAAACCCGCCGCTGTTTTGAACATTGTCGACGCTTATCGCGCCATGCTCACCAACGGTCCGCGCGGACGTTCAGAAAACGACGTCGTCAATCCCAAGGCGTTGATTATGGGCACAGACATCGTCGCTGTCGATACGCTGGCAACCAAATTCTTCGGACAGTATATCAACATGCCGCTTAACGAAGTCGGTCATCTTGCCAACGGCGAAGCTCTCGGTCTGGGAACGATGAATCCTGACCCCGCTTCCATCAAGAGAATCAACCTCAAGCGCAGAACGAATTAATTCAACGCTTGTCAGCAAAGGGCGCTGATATCATCCGCGCCCGCCGATCGCTTGCGTCAGGGAATGCAGCGCTATAAGTTCCGCTTTCCCAGGCGCAAGCTTTTTTGTTTTCTATTCATTTGCTTGAATTCTTTTTGAATTATCTTGCCCCGGGGGTTGTTTTTTGGTTTTGATTAGTATAAACTAATTTATATGAGATTTACGCGGGGGTTAAACGCCCCTATTCCCTATTCCCTATTCCCTATTCCCTAAACAATGCCATGAAACAACTGCTTTTATCCCTTACCGCGATTGCCGCTTTGATTTCAGCGTCGGCTCTGGCTCAGACTGACCCGGCGGCGGAGCCGGACCCGAGCGTGATGTCAGACGCCTATTATCAGATTTGGAACGACGACGTTCAGAAAGCCATCGACGTACGCATCGAAAAGTACCGCAAGGCGGACGCGACCGTCGAGCTGACAGACGTCAAGCCGGGAACAGACGTCAAAGTCGAACAGATTTCTCACGAGTTCATTTTCGGAGCGCATATTTTCAACTTCAATCAGCTCGGCACGACGGAGCGGAACGAGAAGTACAAGGCTCTTTACGGGACTCTGTTCAATTCTGCGACGATTGCGTTCTACTGGCAGCGTTTTGAACTGGAGCCGGGCAAACCCCGGTTCAAAACCGAACAACGCGACACGGAAGAGTTCTGGAACGCCGTCGAAAACCCGAAAAGTCAGCCGCACTGGCGACGTCCCGCCGCTGACCAGGTTGTCGAATTCTGCAAGTCAAAGGGAATTCGCCTTCATGGGCACACGATAATCTGGGGGAACATGAAATGGCAGCGTCCGACGTGGCTGTGGGACTACGTCTCCTTGCAGTTCCCGGAAGAGCGCGAGATTCTTTTCAAGACGGCGGAAGCCCGCAAGACGATGTCGCCGGAAGAAATCTATAAGCTGGCGCCGCATTACTTCGACACGATGAACGAGCTGTACTGGAACCGCATCCGGATGCTTGGCGAGCATTACAAGGGAACGCTCGACAGCTGGGACGTGGTTAACGAAAGCGCGACCGACTATCATGGAACCGCTGTAACAGGCGACAAAGTTACAAAGAGCAAATACGGACACATCATGCCGGGCGACTACACGTATAATTCGTTCAAAATCGCTCAGGAAGTATTCCCTGATTCCGTCAAGCTCAATATCAACGACTACGCGAACAATCAGAACTACGCCGATCAGGTCAACGATCTCGTCGCTCACGGCTGCAAGATTGACATCGTCGGGTCGCAGATGCACCTGTTCAATCCAAAACAGACGCTGGACATTGCCGCTGGGGCGAAAATCCAGACGCCGGAACAGGTTCTCGGCGTGATGAAGATTCTGGCGACAACGGGGCGCCCGATTCACCTGAGTGAAATCACGATTACCGCGCCCAACGACGACGCCAACGGTCGAGCGATTCAGGCGATTGTCGCCCGGAATTTGTATCGACTCTGGTTCAGCGTCCCGGAAATGATGGGCATTACGTGGTGGAACGTCGTTGACGACTGCGGCGCGCCGGGCGAACCGACGACGTCCGGGCTGTTCACCCGCAACATGGAACCCAAACCGTCCTATTTCGCCCTAAACAAACTCATCAACGAGGAATGGAAGACGAACTTTGTTCAGGAAGCGGACTCCGAAACTGTAACAATGCAATTCCGCGGGTTCAAAGGCAAATACAAGGCGACCTGGACGGACAAAAACGGTCAGACGCAGACCAAAGAGTTTACGGTTAAGTAAGCGGCGAGGCGCCGCTCCCAATCCGCGCTGCCGCGCGAGTCGTATTATAACCGCTCCCGTTGGTCGCTTTGTTTTATGGTCACTAATACCTCAGTTGAGGCGGCGCCCTTATAATATAAGAAATATACGGAGTTTGCATCGTTTCCTCAAAAATAATTCCCGCTCCCCCC
>JAZUMX010000089.1:0-5239 GCA_045603865.1 Thermoguttaceae bacterium | reverse complement strand
CTTCCACCAACATTCAGGCGACCAACCGCAGTTCTCATTCTGGCGGGGTCAATCTTGCTTTTGCCGATGGCAATACCAGATTCATTTCGGACTCCATCGGTTTGGGAACCGTTGTTACCAGTATAACGCAGCCTGCCGGTTTAGATACCATCGGCAAACAGTTAGGCGTTTGGGACAGGCTTATCCTTTCGTCAGACGGTCAGCCTATCGATGCGGAATCAATTCAATAATTGGATTTTATTACTCAGTTATACTTATACTGTCATGAATGTTTTGAGTCAGAATTTTTGTTGCAGTTCATCGCGGCGCAAGTCCGGTTTTACATTGGTTGAACTGTTGGTTGTGATTGCGATTATCGGAATGCTCATTGGCATGCTCATGCCGGCAGTGAACGCCGCTCGAGAAGCGGCGAACAAAGCCAGCTGCGCCAATAATATCAAGCAGCTTGCTCTGGCGTGCTTAAATTACGAGCAATCCTATAAATCGTTTCCCTGCGCCTGCACGCAAACCGGCGCGTGGAAGGCTTCCTACCCTGAAAACGGCGTACAGCCGCAGCCGACCAACCAGCGGGAAAACTGGGTTATCATGGTTTTGCCGTTTATTGAACAACAAGCCCTGTTCAACAGCTTCCAGGAAAAGTTCGAGGAAGGCAATGCCAATCACGCCAACTCCCGCGCCATTGGCGACACAGCATTCGAACATCTCCGAAACGTTGAAATCCCGGTTTTGAAATGTCCAACCGACTCCAACAACCGATTCCCGTATGTCGACGGCAACAATATGAAGTGGGGGCGAGGCAACTACGGCGCCAACATGGGGTTGACTCTGGCAGACTATTTGGGGCACGACAACTGGTGGAACAACACTGGCGCCCGCGGCGTTATGGGGCCCAGACACGCGCTCTCGCTCAGTTACGGAGAAATCACAGACGGTACGTCTAACACAATTTTGCTGTCTGAACTCCGTTCCGGGGTAACCGCCAAAGACTGCCGCGGAACCTGGGCGATGGGCGGAGCCGGATCAAGCGCCACCTGCCGAAACGGGTACATCTGCGGCGATGACAACGGGCCAAACTATCTGGTCGCCGGGTCAGACGACATTTACCAATGTTCTACCAGCGGAATGGGCGTTGATTCCGCAACTCGTCAACGGCTGAAAATGCCCTGCGGCGAAGGAACCAACTCTAACCGTCAGGCGACAACCCGAAGTCAGCATCAGGCAGGCGTAAACGTCGCTTTTGCCGATAACAGCGTACATTATATTTCAGATAATATTCAAACTCGCAGTTCCTTCGGCGAAAACTTTGACAACATTAAAAACAACACAGAATTTTCCATCTGGGATTGTTTGAACCTTTCCTCTGACGGTAAATCCATCGATAACGCAGATTTTTAGTCCTTTTTTGGCAGAGGCGGTTTCAGGCAAAATCGTCTTTGCGGTATAGAGAGAGAATTCTCATGAAACATTTTGCATTTTTTCAAAGTATGAAAAAAACGCGTAAAGGCGGCTTTACGCTGGTTGAATTGCTGGTTGTCATTGCGATTATCGGCATTTTAATGGGTTTGCTTCTTCCAGCGGTCAACGCTGCCAGAGCAATGGCTCGAAAATCGACGTGTTCCAACAACCTGAGAAACGTTGGTGTGGCGTGCATTAACTACGAAAACGCCAATCACTACTTCCCTCCTGCGTCTGACCCCGCTACCAAAACCGGAACCCTCAATGACGTACAGGTTGATCCCACGGGCAAAAATCAGCGCGCCAACTGGCTCATTCTGATTTTGCCTCAGATGGACAATCAGGGTCTGTATGACCAATTCGCTGACATGCTCAAATCTCAGACATCGCAGAGTACCGGGGATAAAATCACAACGTCAGCGTCTGGAAGAACTATTACTGTAGGCAAAAACGATATGGCAACGATTCGTCGAACGGTTATTGCGTCCTATCGCTGCCCGTCAGACCCCTACGTTGACGTTGAATACAGATATAACGACGACAGTAACTATAGTTTTGCGCGCGGTTGTTACGCCGCCAACGCCGGGCTGGCGTCATTTAACAATTCCAGCCGACGGAACTGGTGGTCAAGCAATAAAGTTTGCGGCGTTATGGGATACCGATTCTCAATTCGTTTGACAGACATCCAGGACGGCGCTTCCAACACGATTTTGGCTGGCGAAATTCGTACAGGCGTTACGCGAGACGACCCGCGCGGCGTTTGGGCTTTAGGCGGAGCCGGTACCAGCGCTGTTGCCGGATGCGGTTTCATTGGCGGGTCGGATAAAGGTCCTAACGCTTGCAAGGATTCCGACAGCGACCTGGTTGAAAAATGCACCAGCACTCTTACCAAAGATCAGTTTAAGAAAATTAAAATGGGGTGTACAACGGGTTCCGGCAACCTTCGGGCAACTTTCCGCAGTCAGCACACCGGCGGCGCCAACGTTGCCTTTGCCGACGGAAGCGTTCACTGGATTGCAGACGCGATTGACACCAACTCCACTACCGTTACAGAAGGCGCTTCCAACCTAAGCGCCATCAATAACGCATCCACGTTGTCGTTGTGGGACAGACTCATGCTGTCCTCAGACGGCAAGTCCGTTTCTCTCAAAGACCTGTAATGGTTTTGTCGTTATTGTCCTTGCGATAATCAACGTTTTGCAGTCAGGAACATCCCTTTCCTGACTGCTGTTGTTAATAAACTGTCATAAAGAGATTGTTGGTTCTTCCAGCAACTCTGTACGTGAGAAGCCGCTAGCTATTAGCCACTAGCTATTAGCTTGGATATTTGAAGCTCTAAGCGGAGCTTTTAAAGCCAGAGGCTAACATCAAAACCTAAAAGCTAGGAGCTAGAAGCTAAAAGCTGTTTCACAACAAAAGGTACACAGTTACTGAATGAGCTACATTTTACCATATTTTTATCTGATTCCCACCCTATGACTTACGCCGCTATTTTCGACATGGACGGAACCCTTGTCGATTCTTTTGAAGCTCACTGGCTGTCGTGGCAAGAGATTGCCAAAGAAAACGACATTGTCTATACGCGAGACATGTACAACAATTCCTTTGGACGTCCGTTCAAGTCGATTGTTGAACTGTTCTGGCGCCGCAACGGGAGCTATTACAAACCCGACGGCTCGCCGATGTTTACGGACGCTCAAATGAAAGCCCTCGAAGACCGCAAAGAGGAACTCTATCGCGTTATCTTTCGAGAGAACTTCATTCTCATGCCGGGCGTGGAGAGTTTTCTGTCACGACTCAAAGAGGCGGGATTCAAAATCGCGATTGGCTCCAGCGGCCCGAAAGAGAACATCGAGATGGTTGTCGATAAAATCAACGAGATTATGGGGCGAACGGATATCTTCGACGCAACCGTTTCCTGTAACGAAGTTGCACACGGCAAACCAGACCCGGAAATCTTCTACAAAGCGGCTGATAAGCTGGGGCTGGAACCCAAACAGTGCTGCGTCTTTGAAGATTCCGATTCCGGGATTGAAGCGGCGTTTAGAGCCGGCATGCGCCGCGTTGCGATTTTCAAGCCGGACTGCCAGTACGCCTCGCTTTCCAAAGCGAACCGAAAAATCCAGTCCTTTGACGAACTGACGATTGAATACGTCACACAATTGATTGACTCTGTCGAATAAATAAGCTTCTGGCTGCTAGCCCCTAGCTCCTAGTTTTTTTTACCAGAATCCAACGTTATTTGATTAATGCTGAGAGTTTCAAACATCCAAGCTAACAGCTGGCAGCTAATAGCTAGCGGCTTTATTATACCATGCAACCCGTTCCCGTTTTCGACCTGACCGACGAACGAATCGCGCCGTACGCCAACCTCAAAGAGCGGACGCTGCGAGGGGAAAGCCTGTTTGTTGCCGAGGGGGAACTGGTTGTTGAACGCTTGGCGCAAAGCCGGTACGCGATGGCGTCCGTTTTTGCCGACGAGTCCCGGCTGCCGCTGTGGAACAGGATTGCGGCTCAATGCAATCGGCAGGACGTCCCGGTTTATACGTCGTCAACAGCGCTGATGAAGTCGATTGTCGGCTACGATTTCTCGATGGGGCTGATGGCGGTCGGCATTCGAGAACAGGAATGCGACGCCTCAGCGCTGTTCAACCCCGCATTTCGACGACTGGTCTGTCTGCCGGAATGCGTCAAGCCGGACAATCTGGGAACCGTCTTCCGCTCGTCTGCGGCGCTGGGCATGGACGGGATTCTGCTCAGTACGCGTTCCTGCGACCCGCTCAGCCGCCGCGCGCTTCGCACCAGCATGGCGGCAACGTTAAAGCTGCCGTGGGGACGCTGCAGCGACATCGTCGAGCCGATTCAAAAACTTCGATCCGAGTTCGGCTTCAAACTCGTCGGGACGGTTTTGCGTCCAGACGCGACCGACCTCAACCAGTTCGTCTGGCCCGAAAAGACGATTCTCGCGTTTGGAAACGAGTACGCGGGCTTGAGCGACGAGTTCATTTCCCTTTGTGACGATCTGATAACCATTCCCATGAGCGCAGGCGTCGATTCGCTTAACATCGGCGTTTCCGCCGGGATTTTCATGTACGCTTTATCCCAGGGGGGATTCCCCGGACAACAACGACAATAATCAATATGGCAATCTTCAATCAAATCTCGATAATCGGCGTTGGACTCATGGGCGCGTCGGTCGGCAAAACCTCCCTGACCCGCGGCTCGGCGAACTACGTTATCGGCTGGGACGTCAGCGAAAAGGAACTGCGCGACGCTGAACGCGTTCGGGCGATCTCGATGGCGGCGACGTCGCTGGAAGCGTGCGTTCAGGACTCTGATTTAATCGTTCTGGCGACGCCGATTCGGTTCATGACGGACTACATCCAGCAAGCTGCCAGGGCGAACAGGCGCTCTGCTCTGATTACCGACCTGGGCAGCGTCAAGGACTCGCTCGTTTCGTTCTTTAACGACGTCACGCTGGAAAACGGCTGCCGCTATTTGGGATCGCACCCGATGGCGGGCAAAGAAGTATCCGGCGCCGCAAACGCAGACGACAGACTTTTCGACAACTGCGTTACCGTCATTACGCCCGGCGCCAACACGACGGAAGAAGACGTCGAAACGCTCGCTAAATTCTGGCGATCGTTGGGCGCGAAAATCGAAACGGTTCAGTCCGAAACTCACGATGAAGCGGCGGCGCAAATCAGCCATCTGCCGCACCTTGTCTCGGCGGCTCTCGCCAATACGGTCGATCCCGGCAACGGTCTGGCAATGCTCATGGCGT
>JAZUMX010000088.1:0-5978 GCA_045603865.1 Thermoguttaceae bacterium | reverse complement strand
TTTATTATTTCTGTATTGATTGTATGACTTTAGAGGATTATGAGGGCGTATATTTTTACTATTTTAACAGAATAATTGATATAGGTCAGATATTTCAGTTACAAATCTGAGCGGCAAGAGAAATAGCAGCGGTTTCGATTCGGAGAATTCGGGCGCCCAAAGACAGATGTTCAAACCCGGAATCGACGGCTGAAGCGCATTCATCCTCCGTGAATCCCCCTTCCGGACCGATGGCGACCAAGACGTCCCCTTCTTCTCCGACTTTCGTCAGAGCGTCCTGAACTGAGATTCCTCCGGGGTGAGCGATCAGCTTTAGACAATCTTTGCGGACAATACTGGAATCGTCATTATTAATAAAATTAAGGAACTCCGACCATTTCATCGGGTCGAGGATTTTCATGAGCGTGTTGCGGCGGCATTGTTTGGAGGCTTCTATGACCTGCCGTTCCAGCCGCTGAACAACTTGCTTTTCCGCCTTGGCGACAGAGCGTTCCACGTCCAGGGGAAGAATTTGGGCGACGCCCAGCTCGACGCACTTTTCGATAAGCCATTTCTGTCGGTCGCCTTTGGGCAGAGCAATCGCGATGGTCAGACGTCGTTTGGATTCCCGATTGACTTCCGCGACGGACTCGATCTCAACCTCGACCGTTTTTTTCGATGCGGAATAGACTCGCGCCTGCGCTTCTCTCCCGGAGCCGTCAAACAATACGAGACTGTCGCCCACTTGAAGTCGGAGAACCGACCCCGCATGATGCGCCTCTTCCGGAGGTAGGGCGATTATTCCAGCGTCGGGCAGGTCAGGGCAGTAGCAGCGATGCATCAATGATGGCAGCCGGCGCAGCCAGCGTTGGCGGGAAAAACCGGGTTTTCAACAAGGAAACCGCGTCCCATGGCGTTGTCGAGGAAGTTGATTGAGCTTCCGTCGAGAAACTGGGCGAATTTCTTCGCGGTAATAACGTTGACGCCGTTTTGAGGGTAAATGGCGTCGACGTCTTTGTCGTATTTTTCGTCGAAAGCCAGACCGTAGTTCATGCCGCTGCAGCCGCCGCTTCTAATCACGACGCGCAGATACGTTTTGTCGGCGTCCAGTTCCTGGTTTTCCATAACGTTGAGCACTTCAGCAGCAGCAACGGAAGTAAGTTCGATTGACATCTTAGGGAGTAGGGGGTAGGAAATAGGGAATAGGGAATAGGGAATAGGGAATGGCGAGCCGGGGTGCGTAAGCCCCCGGAAGGCGGCGAAGCCGCAATCTCGCAACTCGCAACTCGTAACTAACTAAATAACGCTTTGAGGGAAATGCTCGACCAGGATTCAAACAGGTCGAGGTCTTTCATGAGTTCTTCAACCGGAACGAACCCGCTTCGCAGCAGGTCGGTTTCTTTGGCGGCGACGTCCGGCGTTTCGACGTCTAAAATATGGACGACGCCCAAATGGACTTTGCCGACTTCCGTCAGGTCGTCGTTAATCAGACCAACGCATGTGGACTTGTACGGCGTTGACATCTCGACTTCTTCCGACAGCTCGCGGAGCATGCCCAAATGGTACGCCTCCCAGCCTTTGGAATTGGCGGAACCGCCTTGCGACTGGACGTCTTCGGTGGAAATATGCCCGCCGACGCCGACAGAGTGCTTTTCGTGCAGACGTCCTTCGCCCATGCCTTTGCCGCGAACATAGCGGAACAGCTTTTGCGTTCCGTCCGGTTCGGTGTATCGGATAATCATGTACGGGATGAGCTGCTTATAGGACGGATTGCCTTCCATGTCGGCTCGACGGCGGAAGGAAACGTTCTCTTCAGTCAGCAGACCGCGAATGAATTCTTCTTTGAGCAGGGAAAAACCCTGAAAATAACCAGCATCGTGAAACGCCTTGGTCGGAATAACGAGGATGTCTTCTTCTTTCATAATATTACCATACAGTCGCCGTAGGAATAAAAACGGTATTTATTTTCAATCGCCTGTCGATAGGCTTCTTTTATCAGGTCGTAACCGCCGAACGCGCTAATCATAACCAGCAACGTCGATTTGGGCAAATGGAAGTTTGTCAAAATGGCGTCAACCGCTTTAAAATTATACGGTGGTTTGATAAACAGGTTCGTTTGTTTCGCCATGGGGAGGATTTCACCGGACTGCCCCGCAGATTCCAGCGTCCGGACGCTTGTCGTTCCGATTGCAAACAGACGTCCGCCGGCGCGTCGCTTCTGGTTAAGCTTTTCTGCTGTGGAGGCGTAAATTTGAGCGAACTCGCAGTGCATTTCGTGTTCCGACAGCTTCGTAACGCTGATCGGTTTGAACGTCCCGATTCCAACGTGGAGCGTAACGTATTCTATCTCAACGCCTTTGTTGCGAATGTTTTCCAGGTCTTGCTGGGAAAAGTGCAGCCCCGCCGTGGGAGCGGCGACCGCCCCGGGAACCTGAGCGAATACGGTCTGATAGTTGTTTATGTCGGACTCCTCCATCTGCCCGTTGCGAATGTACGGAGGAATAGGAACGCGTCCAACGCGGTCGAGAATCGT
This sequence comes from Thermoguttaceae bacterium, assembly GCA_045603865.1. GTDB lineage: Bacteria > Planctomycetota > Planctomycetia > Pirellulales > Thermoguttaceae > RUG11551. The sequence goes on along the minus strand of JAZUMX010000088.1, from coordinate 3,466 downwards.
CAAATAATTCTCGTCTGATTCCGGAACGACCGTCCAGGAACCGTCCTGCGCCTTGGTTTCAAAGCGGAGAACGACGTCGTCGCGCCCGTTGACGTCTTTGAGCTGAACCCGTTCTCCCGGCAGGAGTTTGCCGCGAGTCGAGCCGATCAGCCGCCAGGGAACGATGGACGATTCTGGAGACGGAGCCAGTTCCAAAAACAGCCCTTCCCAATGCCCGCCGGTTTGAACGCGTACGCCAATCAGCCGAGCGGGAACGACTTTCGTGTTATTGAGTACAACGACGTCCGCCGGCGTGAGCAGGTCGATAAAATCGCCGACCTGACGATGAACGATCTCGCCGGTTTGACGGTTGACGACCATCATTTTCGCCGCGCTCCGGTTAGCCAACGGCTGCTGAGCGATCAGTTCTTTCGGCAGGTCATAGTCGTAATAATTGACGTCGTCTGACATAATACTCAATTGGGGAGTTCTCCTTTCAAATTATCCCTCGAATTATACCTTTTTACAGATATTTTTCAACCCCCGGCAGGAAATAAAGGACCTGAACAGAGTACGCTTTACGTCAAACAAACAGCGCTATTTGGCATAGTGCGGGCTGTTCCCCGGGCCGCAGCCGACAACGCGGCCTAGCGACTGGATTCTCGCTTTTAGAATCGCGTCGAATCGTTCCGCTTCTTCCGCCGTGTTGCTTTTAGCTGGGTAGATTTCGTAAAGGCGTCTGTACTTTCCCGGCGTCAGGTTGGGCATGATAACGTTCGCGCCGCAGCAAAGACCGTCTTCGTGTCCGTGGGTTTTATCCAGAGCAGCCAGAGCCGTTGTGCTGGGAATGTTGGCTTTAGGACACAGAAGCCGGCACAGAGCCAGCGTTCGGAGAACGTTCTGCTTTGTCGGCGGAACGAGTTCGTTTTCCGGCAGCTGTCCGAGAGCGGTTTGCGGGTGCGGCAGGTACGGTCCGATGCCGATCATGTCCGGCTGAAGCGTTCGGATCGTTTCCAGATCGCTGCGCCAGTCGTCCGGCGTCTGTCCCGGCGCGCCGATAAGGAACCCCGTTCCGATTTCGTATCCCAGGTCGCGAAGTTCGTAGAGAAAGTTCAGTCGTCGTTTTTGTCCGTCCGGGTCGTGGGGATGCCATTGAGCAAAGAGCTTTTCGGACGAGGTTTCAAAACGAATCAGACATCGATTCGCGCCGGCGTCGCGCCAGCGCTTGTATTCCGCCGCCGTCCGCTGTCCCAGAGAAAGCGTAACAGCCAGCGGCGCGCCCCACGGCGTCGGCAGGGATTTAATCCATTCCACCTGTCGAGCGATAAAGTCTTCGGTCAGTCCCAGGTCTTCGCCCGCCTGAAAGACGATCGTGCCGTATCCAAACTGAATCGCCAGAGGAACGGACTGCCGAACGTCTTCTTCCGTCATGCGATACCGCGTTACAGATTTGTTATCCGCGTTGATTCCGCAGTACCCGCACCGGCAGCGGCAGAAATTGGACAGTTCAATCAGACCGCGTAAATGAACCGCGTCTCCGACGTTCTCTTGTCGAACGCGGTCAGCGGCGGTTACGAGGGTTTGAAAATCGCTTTCTAACGACAGTTGTATATCAAATTGTGATGTCATTGTTTTGAGTATATAAAGAATAGCAATACTGTAAGGCAGGAATAGCAACGATTAAAACGTTCTTATTCTTTTTTCTGTTCGCTGCTAATTGAATCGTTTTTCTGGAAAAACTTTTTTGAAAACATAATCACATAACTCAGAATGAACATAATTAAAATAATCCCACCCAATACTGTATTAATCACCTTATAGAATACTACGAAGTCTGGGGATACAAAAAGCGACTCGTGAAAATGACAATACAGCATTATAAAACTATTGATAAAACCAGACAACACTGCCAGCAGAATAAAAACTTTTTCAATTTTCATAATTCTCTATGGGTAAAACTTTATTAACAAATCCTATGGTTAGTTTATTCTATATTCCAGCGCTTTGCGCCAACTCCTCACTCCTCACTCCTAATTCCTAACTCCAAATTCCTCATTCCTAATTCATAATTCCTAATTATAGTAGACGCTGCACTCCGGGAGGGCGTTGAGGAATTGTCTGCCGTAGCGTTTCGTTTCGACGCGGGGGTCTAAAATGACGACTTGCCCGGTGTCGCGTTGAGAGCGAATGAGCCGACCGAATCCCTGTTTGAATTTGATAATCGCTTCTGGAATCTGGTATTCGAAAAACGGCTTTCCGCCGCGCTGTTCAATCGCTTCCATTCTCGCTTCAATCAGCGGACGGTCCGGAACCTGGAACGGGAGCTTGGTAATAATCACGTTTTGCAGAGCCGCGCCGGGGACGTCTACGCCTTGCCAGAAGCTGTCCGCGCCAAAGAGAACGCAATCCGGCGTCGTCTTGAATCCGTTTACCATATCCGAGCGCTGCATGCCTTCCCCCTGCTGAAAGAGCGTCATGGAATGGTCGATCAGCCAGCCGCGCAAGGCGTCCGCACAGCGGCGAAGCAGCCCGTAACTGGTAAACAAAACGAACGCCGACCCCTGCGTCTGTTCCAGATAATAGGCGATTCGGTCTGGAAGCATGGACTCAAAGCGGTCTTTTTCCAGCGACGGGTCTGGCATGTGTGACGCGATTATCAGTTTCACCTGTTTTTTGAAATCGAACGGGCTGCCTAAAATCAGCGACTGGGCGCGGGTGAGACCGATTCTCGATTGGAAGTATTTGAGAGCAGGATGGTTGTTTGAGTTAGAAGTGAGGAGTGAGGAGTGAGGAGTTGATTTTATTCCGAATCCTCCCGTAGAACCCCGTCCGGTCGCCAGCGTCGCGCTGGTTAAAATAACGGACGGAGTTTTCTGGAACAGTTCTTTGTCGAGCGTTGCGCCGACGTCAATCGGGGCGGCAACGAGTTCGAAATATCGTCCGCGCTGGGTCGTGTGGTTGTCGATCCAGAAAACGGACGGGCTGTCCATGCTTTGCTTGTTCCACGAGCTGACTGTAACAGCCAGAGACTCCATCTTTTGATGAGCGGAGACGAGTTCCTGTCCCATGTCCATCGTCGGGGCCATTCCAACCGCCGCGGTCAGCTGAATGGATAGCTCCATCAGGGCGTCTGACAAGTCGTGAGGAAACAGGTTCGGCTCGCGAATTCGCCCGTTGCTTTTGGGGCGTTCGTCCAGCCAATTCTCGATTGCCAGGAAGAACCGCTTGCATTCCGTCCGGCAGTTTTGAACCAGCGGATGTAACGATTTGAACGCCGCTGGCGCCAGAACGCCTTTGCGCCCGTTTTCGTTGAGCAGACGCCCCAGCATATACATAATTCCAGCATTGGAAACGGACAGACCCAGATGTTCGCCGGCGACGTCTTCAATCGTGTGGGCTTCGTCAAAGATAACGGTCGTGTACTTCGGCAGAAGCTGACCGTCTTCCATTCTGACGGACAGGTCGCTGAAAAACAACGCGTGGTTGA
>JAZUMX010000087.1:0-2028 GCA_045603865.1 Thermoguttaceae bacterium | reverse complement strand
GCTTGGCCTCCGACTTCCGCAACCTGCAGTGGATTGCCGGCGACGACGAAGTTCCCGCTATCGCCGCCTGTCTGAACAAAAACGTCGCTCTGATTGTAGACGGAGCCGCTCACGCTCTGATTAAAATCGGAACGCCCAAAGCGATTGACGCTCTCAAAGCCGCTGAAAAAGACGCTGCGCCGAAAGTCAAGTTGATTATCAAAAGCGCTCTGACCAGCTTCGCGGAAACGTACAACGTCCCGACCGAAACGAAAATGCCGCTGGCGATTCCGTACGCGTCCAAGGCAGACGTTGACAACTTCCTCAAGGGATACAACGACTTCTCCGAACAGCTCAAAGTTGAAACGCTTGCCAACCTGGGCATCCGTTCCGACAAAGCCTATTTGCCGCTGGTTTGCAAAGAAATGCAGGAAGGAACCGACCCCGTCAAACGCGCCGCTCTGTTTGCTCTGGAAAAGCTCGGCACGAAAGACCAGATTCCGCTTATTCTGAAATTCCACGATCGCGGAGCCGCTCAGATTGTCGCGTCCAGAATCGAGTCCGACGGCTTTGACGACGCTCTTATTGCCGCGTTGGCAAACTGCGAACAGGATCAGTTTGGGTTCATTTCCGGCATGCTGGCGTCGCGCTCCGTTGACATCTCCTCAACGCTGTTCAATAAAGCCAAGGCGAAGGACTGCCCCAACCGTCTGGAACTGCTTCAGAACGCCAAAAAGCTCGTTGGACTTGACAAGATCAACGACTTCATCGACGTTTTGGCTCTCTTCCCCAACGGCAGAGACAAGGAAGAAGCGGAAAAGATTATCGCGTCCATGACGCCGGGCAACGCCTCTGCTGTTGTCGCCAGAATGAACGACTATCCCGGCGCGACGCTGCTGGGCTGCCTCGGACGCATTGGCGGCGCTGACGCCAAAGCCGCGCTGGAAAAGGCGCTCAAGTCCAGCGACAAAGCCGTTACAGAAGCTGCGATCAAGGCGATTTGCAACTGGCCCAACGCCGAAGTCGCCGACGATCTGTACGCGATTTCTCAGAACTCCGCTTACAACAACGGTCAGCAGATTCAAGCTCTGCGCGCCTTTATCCGCGTCGTTTCCCTCCCGGACGATCAGATTGGCGTTAAGTTCTCTGTTGACGATAAACTGTCCAGACTGCAAAAGGCGTTTGACGCGTCCACCCGCGTTGACGAAAAGAATCTGGTTATTTCCCGCGTCGGCTCCGTTCGCGACGTGAAGAGCCTTGACTTTGTCCTCCGTTACGCCAACGATCCTCAACTGGCGGAAACGGTTTACAGAGCCATCGCTGAACTGGCGCACCACAACTTCCTGCGTCAGCCGCACAAAGACAAGTTCGAGCCAGCCATGAAGATGGTCATCGAAAAGAGCAAAGACGAAGTCCTGGTCGACCGCGTCAAGCGATACCTGGATCTGATGTAATGCTATAACAAATTAGCGAAATTATGAATAAAGCGGGAGGAAACTCCCGCTTTTTCTTTATAAAATACAAAATGCTTTTCCCCTTCTTTTGTAAAAATATTTTCTATTTGACACTTGGGAAGCGCTTGAAACCTGTCGTGGAATTTGATATACTATCTATTAGACATTGACTTTACAACAATTAGAAATAATGTCCCCCCATTTTGTTTTTGTGATTATTTATCCACAGAACCGTTTTTATATTTACTGACAATTTTATCATGAAAAAGAATTCCTTTGTTTTAACGCTGTTGGCTTTCGTGGCGTTTTTCATCAACGCGGCGTCCATTTACGGAGAGGAAACGGCTGCTCCCGCCGCCGATCAGGGCGTCAAGATTCGCGTTGCATTGTACGACGGCGACGGCGTCGGACCGAGCGGCAAAAAGAACTTCCCGCTCGTTTTTGAATCTGCCCCGCGATTCGAATTGACCAAAATCGACGGCAAGCAGGTGCGCGACGGCATTTTAGACAACTTCGACATTTTTCTTATGCCCGGCGGAATGGCGGGGGAAGAAGCGGCGTCGCTCAAACCGGAGGGCGTCAAGAAGCTCAAGGA
>JAZUMX010000086.1:0-6542 GCA_045603865.1 Thermoguttaceae bacterium | reverse complement strand
CATCATCGTCTATACTTATCCAAATGCTTCCATCTTCATTCAAAAGCGTTCTCAAAAGTTCCAAACGCGGCTTGATTAAACCAAGCCAGGTTGAATGTTCCAGATTATCGTCGTAATGTTCAAACGCTGACCCGGTATTGTACGGAGGATCTATATAGATGCACTTAACTTTTCCGGCGTATTGACTTTCCAGAGCTTTTAGAGCCAGAAGGTTGTCGCCGTGAATGAGCATGTTTTCGGTTTTCGACTTGGGTTTGCAATTTGACAGCTCGGCGTTTTCAATCAGCAGCCGCGGTTCAATTTGCATCGGTTCGTCTTTTCCGTACCACGTCAGTTCCAGTTTTTGGGGCATAGCAATCCTTATAATATAAGCGGGGTTAATTGTCCAAATTGTAGTGATAAGTGGTAAGTGGTTAGTAAGAGCAGCGCTTTGCGTCCTTAACGCTTACTACTTAAAACTTACCACTTATTTTAGAATTATACCCGTAACAATCGTAAGATACAAGGGGGGAGGGGAAAAATGGAAGGGGGTAATGGAGCGAAAATTCAGGCGAGCCACGGGTGTAAACCCGTGTGCGTGAGCGCAGCGAACGTAATTACGCTTTACCATGCGCACGTACACCCCGCACACCCGACTCATCTATCTTATCTGTTTTCGCAACCCGAAATTTATCGCACTCTGAAATTAGCAATTTACTGGATGAGCAATTGTTATATCCAATTCTCTGATTTTAATCGATTCCAAGCGATTTCAATATAACCAGGTTTCATCAATTCCCTTTTTCGTGGAGACCAGTTTTGAATAAGACTAATACACTTTTCCAAAGTATCAGCATTTTCTTTACTTGCGACCCAATGGACGCTGGCGAGCAATTCCATTCCAAATGGATTTTCAAACCCTTGAATTACATGGATCACTTTGTCTGCTCGTTGTTTGGATAATCCCAAGTCATCTTTGTTTTGAGACAAGAATTCGTTGACTTTTTTCATGCAGTCGGGAAGCAACTGGATTTCTGAAAAAGCATTTACGTTGGTTCCGTCGCCAAGACCAAGGATATAATGTCCTTCCAAATTGTTAAGCCAATGATGCAATCTTTTACTATACGGGCCGTAAATATATTTGTCAAATTGCAGGTTTAAATTTTCTCCTGCGCATTCATAAAAGTAAGACAGCTTTTGAATTTCAATTAAGGTCGGATTGAAATATTCCAACGAATAATAATTGTCAACAATTCGCAGGAAATTTGCCAGATTGTTTGTCAACTGCGGTTCTTTTGTCTTATTGACGATATTTTCCGGGGTTGGAGCGCCGTTCGGTTTGTATATTTGAATTTCAACATCTTCCATTGCCCCTAACGCAGAAACAATTTCCTGATTCACTTGAAGCCAATCCAATCCCCCTAATCCGCAACCCAATGGCGGAATAGCAATAGATGTTATCCCCAGTTGACGAATTATTTGAATTAAGTCCGTCAATCCCGCTTGAATATAGCTTAGTTTAGACGGGTAACGCCAATGTTGTTTTGTAGGGAAATTGATAATATATCGCGGATTAAAAAAAGAACCTGAATCCCAAACCTGTAGTTTTCCAATTCGAAGACTGCCATTTTTGCAGGCTGCGATATACTCTTTTTCCATTTCTGGAAACGCTTTTTTGAATTGCAAAGCAATGCCTTTTCCCATAACTCCAACGGTATTAACGGTATTTACTAACGCTTCGGCATTGGCTAATAAAATATTGCCTTCACAGTATTTAATCATAATACCAACTCCTTTCTGCACGAACTGGTTTTACAAGAGCAGGAAAACATTGCAGGATATTTTCAACACGTTGTTGAACATTTGAATTATGAACAACAATTTCGTCAACTAACGACCAATGAAAAAATTGATATACCAGAACTTCTGCCTGTTTTTTGGATTTAATATCGGTAAACATGCCATCTGCTCTAGCCCATTGTCTCGTTCGAACAGCGTTCCAATCCACAAAAACTAAATCGTCAATACGATTATAAAATTTTGCATATTCAAAAGCCGCATTGTGATCAGTAAAAATCCATGAGATATTATTATTTACTAAATTTTCTATTCGAGATACCAAATAAATGATATTTTGATCGCCATCATTGTATGTTAATCCAGCGCTTCTTTTATGAATGACATACAGCATAGGCGAACGAACTGCAAAATAAAATGGGACGAAATGACCAACCGTATATTCTTTATACTCCGGTAAATTCGGTATTTTTTTATTTAAACGGCGTTGTTTTATATGGTCAAAACCAATTGTTGTATATTGAATTCCCCTTGTTGATTTTCCCAATCGCTATATAATCCTTCACTTTGCAAAATCGAAAGCAAGTTATCGATTGCAGTAATATGATAGAAGTTTATATTATTATATTCGATAATATTTAAGCCGCTCATTTTATTGAATAATCAACAACATTATCATCTCGTTAGTAAAGAGTTGAGGGTGATATATTTTAACAAATTGGCACGATCGCCGATATATATTTATTGTATATTATATCTTGAGAAAAGAATTCGTCAAGGACTTTTAAAAACTGGAATGCAGACTGCGTAATTTTATCGTTTGGCAACGCGTTGGGTAATATTTATCCCAACGTTTTGTTCGCCGTTCCGGCGAATGCGTAATTCCGTTCGGTTTTTCCGGGGGCTTACGCACCCCGGCTCGCCTATCACTCACTTCTCCTTCTTTTTCTTTTCTCTCGGTCGCCATTTTTTATGAATCCACCAGTACTGGGTGGGGTCGTCGATAATCATCTTCTCGAATTCTCGGTTGTACCATTCTGTAATTGACCGGACGGACTGGGATTGCTCCGTATTCTCCAGCGGGTCGAGATACGACGACAGCCAGAGGTCGAACTGGAGCGGAACGCCGTTGATTCGTCTCCCAAACCCGACGCAGCACGGGACGTTGTCCGCCATGGCGAAGACCGCCACGCCTTTGGGACAGGACGTTTCCCGGTTCAAACATTTCACCCAAACGCCGCGCTGACCGGCAAACTGATCGGAAAGAAAACCAATCGTCCCGCCGCGCTGGACAACGCCTGGAAGAATATCGGGAGCTTTGTCACGCGGGACAATATACTCTCCCGTTGAACTGCGGAACGTGTTGACAAACCGGTTGAGATATGGGTTGTCGAGCGTCCGGGCGATGGCGTAACTGGGGAACCCGAGCAGTCCCAAAGCGTACCCCGCCGCTTCGAAGTTGCCGTAATGCGCTGTAATGAGCGCAAACGGTCGACCCATCAAAACGGTATGGATATATCGGTTGACGCCGTGAAGATGAAAATGCTCTTTCCAGGTGGTTTCGTGAACTTTTCGGTTGATAATTGCAACTTCCAACGCCAAGGTGAACAGATGTATCCACATTCTATGGGCGGTATGCTGAACCTCCCGTTCTGTCATGTTGGGAAACGCGCAGCGAATGTTCTCTTCAATGAGCTTGCGCCTCAAACGTATTACATAATGAAACACAAACGCCAGGGTGTGAACGATAGCCATGCTGACGCTCAACGGCAGCGCTTGCGCCAAAGCGACAAAAAGTCGAACGATGATATATACGATATAGTCAACCATTTTTGGGGTAGGGAATAGGACGCAGGGAATGGGGAAAGGGGAATAGTAATTCGTCTTCGGCGAATTTAAAAACTATTCCCTGTTCCCCACTCCCTACTCCCTCTATTATACCAGAGTTTTGGTTTTATACAAGCTCAAATTGAAAAGACTTATTGCAAATCTGGCGCGAACGCTGGTTACTGTTCCCTGACGATTACGACTATTCCTTCCGGGGAAACGTGAAAGCCGCGGCGCCGATCCTCGTCTGCGTCGAATCCCGCTTCCATTCCCGGCGGAATGACAACGCCTCGGTCGATAATGCAGCGTCGAAATTTGGCGCCTCGCCCGATGACAACGTCGTCAAAAAGAATCGAATCTTCAACGGTCGCGTAACTGTTGACGCGAACGGAATGCCCCAGTACGGAATGGATTACCTGTCCGCCGGAAATAATACATCCCTGACCAACAACGCTGTTTATCGCCTGTCCTTGACGGTCAATGCCGCTAAAGACAAATTTCGCCGGAGGCAGATCGCGATGGTATGACCGAATCGGCCAGTTGGACGCGTAAAGATTCAGCTGAGGTTCGATGGCGATTAAGTCCATGTTCGCCTCGTAATAGGAAACGATTTTTCCCACGTCTCGCCAGTATGGACGTCTTTCAGAATTCTGATTTTGCAAGTCCGCGCCGTTTTCATCTGTAACATTCAGATCAGAAAACAGGTGTGCAAAAACGCGGTTTTTCTCAATCGATTCCGGGATGACGTCCAGTCCAAAATCCCGCCGACTGTCCAGCCGATTGGCGTCCTGACACAGCTTTTCAAAGAGGAATCTTGCGGTAAAGACGTATATTCCCATCGACGCCAGACAGAAACCCGGACGCCCCGGCATGGATTTGGGAACGGCGGGCTTCTCTTCAAATGCGGTGATTCGGTTGTCAGCGTCCGTTTCCATTACCCCAAAAGCCCCGGCGGCGTCGGCGCATGGAACAACCATGGCGGCAACGGTAACGTCGGCGTTTGTTTCAATATGCTGACGAATCATGAGGCGATAGTCCATGTTGTAAATGTGGTCGCCTGCCAGAATGACGACGTATTCAGGGTTCTCTTTTTCGATGCTGTAAATGTTCTGATAAACCGCGTCGGCGGAGCCCTGATACCAGTTATCGACAATTCTTTGCTGAGGCGGGACGACGTCGATGAACTCGCCCAGTTCCTGACAGAAATATCGCCGCCAGCCGTTATTGATATGGCGGTCGAGACTCATTCCCTTATACTGCGTCAGAACGTGTATTTTGCGAAGATTTGAGTTCAGACAATTCGAGAGAACAAAGTCAATGATTCTGTATACGCCTCCAAACGGAACCGCCGGTTTGGCGCGTTCCCGGGTTAGGGGTTCTAAACGCGAACCCTTTCCGCCTGCGAGAATTACAGCCGAGGTTTTATGTCTGACTATATGTTGAATTTGAGTATCTGAGAGCGTTTTCATGGTATTGAGGAGGAAGCAGGAACCGAGGCTCGACAGCAGGACGCAAGCGCCTGAAAAACAACTGCTTAATGCCTACTGCGTCAATTATACACTTTTCGTCCAGAGGACAGAGTGATAGAGAATTGAGGAAAAGTTTGGCGGAAACGCCGAATAAATCGAATACAGAGAAAAATTTTGAGAAAAAACGGCTTTTTTGACAGTATTATTGTAAAGTCCGGTTAAAAATAGGATATAATCAAGTTAGGCAATAGGCAGCAGGCAATAGACCGTAGAGCTCTATTAGCCGCTAGCTTTTAGCTAAGAGCTAGGAGCTAGAAGCGCCTAATTTCGAATTACGCATTACGAATTCCCAACTCCCATGGCTTACAGAACGCTTCGCGAATGTGTTGACGATTTACAAAAGTCCAAACAGTTAATCCGTATCGAACAAACGGTTGATCCGTATTTGGAGGCGGCGGCTATAGCGCGCCGCGTTTTTGAGGCGCGCGGGTCGGCGGTGTATTTTGCCTCTGTCAAGGGCTGCAAGTTCCCGATGGTTGCCAACCTGTTTGGGACAGAAGAACGTTTACGTTACATCTTTCGGGACACCTCAGCCGTCGTAGAAAGATTCGTTAAACTTGGCATCGACCCGTTGGCGATTGCGCGAAATTTATTCAGTTACGCCAATCCGTCGTCGCTTTTTGCCGCGTTTCACGCTAAACCAAAATACGTCGGGGCTGGAGCGATAACCAAAAACTCAACGTCCATTTCCGATCTTCCGCAGTTGGTCGGCTGGGCCAAGGACGGCGGAGCGTATATCACCTTGCCGTGCGTTTATTCAGAAGACCCGGACAGTCCCGGCATGCTGCACTCCAACCTCGGCTTTTATCGAATCCAGATTTCCGGCGGACAGTATCAGCAGGGCGGTCAGGTGGGCATGCACTATCATCTTCACCGCGGTCTGGGAATTCATCATCTCAAGGCGATTCGCCGCAAAGAAAAGCTGCCGGTCAACGTTTTTATTGGAGGTTCTCCGGCGATGGTTCTGGCGGCAATGGCGCCGCTGCCGGAAGGCGTGTCAGAACTTTCTCTTGCCGGCATGCTGGCAGGACGCCGCATCCCGATGGTGCGTCAAAAAGAAGGTCCCGCCATCTACGCTGACGCCGATTTCTGCCTGAAAGGATATATCGAACCGAAAATCATGCTGCCGGAAGGCCCCTACGGCGACTGCATGGGCATGTATTCCGAAGCCCGACAGTTTCCTGTCATGCGGGTGGAATGCGTGTATCATCGCCCGCGCCCGATTTGGCCCTTTACTGCTGTTGGGCGTCCGCCGCAGGAAAACGTCGTGTTGAGAAAGTTCGTGCGAGAGCTTATCGGTCCGTCCGTCGCTCAAATGATTCCCGGCGTTAAAGCCGTTGCTCCGGTAGACGAAGCCGGCGGCGAGCCTCTTTTGCTGGCTATCGGGCGCGAAGGGTTTATGCCCTATTT
>JAZUMX010000085.1:0-3516 GCA_045603865.1 Thermoguttaceae bacterium | reverse complement strand
GACGTCGTCTCCGCCGCCTTCAAGCAGAACGCCGATTCCGCCGCCCGCCAGGTCGCGAATGCCGGTTCCCAACCCCTGACCCCAGCCTTCGTAACCGGGGGTTTCGTCGTAGGAGTCTGGATAGATTCCGCCCAAGAAGTAGGTGTCGTTGCCGCCAACGTCATCCAGCATGCCGATTCCCTTGGGGTGCCCCAATCCCTGCGCCCACATGGCGGCATGATAGGAGTCGTTTCCGCCCAGGTCGATAGACATGCCGATTCCGCCCATTGCAGTTCCCTGAACGCGTCGAACGCCGCTGTAGGAATCGTCGCCAGCCATATCCAGGAGAATGCCGACGCCGCCCATGGTTGAGCCTTGCGCAACGTGTTGAGCATCGTACCTGTCGTTGCCTTTGCGGTCAATAAGGCAGGAAACGCCCAGAATTGACGAGCCCTGAATGGCGGGCAGTCTGCCGGTGTAGACGTCGGAGCCGCCTTCGTCGATAATCAGAAGGACCGGGCGGTTCATGCTGACCATCCCTTCTCGATAGACGTCGTTTCCGCCCAGGTCGATAATGGCGCAGAACGCTTGCATTTTTTCCAGATCGTATTCGTTGGCGCCTTTTCCGCCGACGAGAATTTTACCGGCGGGACATTCCATAACCATCAGAATTTCGCCGGTTACGCCTGCGACCTTATTTCGCGGCAGAGGATTGCCGTCGTCGTCTTTTTCGACCAGTTCCAGCTTGTCGATGGTTCGGTCGTCCAAATTCAAAAGCTGATCGAGGAAATCCGTTTCCGTGAAGGAGAACATGATTCCTGCTGCGTCGTAATAGGCGCCGTAGTCAATCTTTTCAAGATTGAGAAGGAATTGTCTAACCTGATCAGAACGATAGTTGACTGTATGTCCAACGCTGACCTGAATTGTAAACAGATTGTAGAGGTTTGCGTTCATGCTTTTGAGCCATTCCGGCTTAATCGGATCAACAGCCTGAGCGTGCAGACCTTTAACTTCTCCCAATCGCTGAGCCAGCAGTTTATACGCTTCTTCAGCAGACTTGACGCGTTTTGTTTCGCAAAGATTGCCGGCAGGAACGCCCATTTTATCGCGGGCTTCTCGGAGCATGAAGCCGTATCCCTTTGTTCCGCCGTAAAGAACGCCAGCGTGAAGCTTTCGAGAGAACGCCTCAACTTTGCTGGTTGAATGAACCGGGTCGAGAAGAAGTTCTTCGTACCATTTCAAACGACAAATGCCGTTGTATCCGCCGATTCCAGTAGAACGAGAGCTGGCGGCAGTTCGTCCTTTGAGGTAATTAATCCAGGTGTTGTATTTCTGCTGAACGCCCGGACGCGAAGCGATTTGAGACGACATTTCCGATTCCATCGTTTTGACGATTTCTTCAGCTTGCGGGAACCCGAGTTTGTAGGAACTCTGCGGCGCTTTGAGCAGAGGATCGACTACGTACTCGATTTCAGGAGCGGCGTTCGCCTTTTTCTCGTCGCTGTCAGCGTTTTCCGAATTTTCGTTTTTCGGCTTCGAAGATTTGGCGTCGTAAAGACTTTGCAATTCTTCTGGAGAAATCGTGTTTTTCACGTTTCCCGGGGTGAAAAGTTCTCCCGGTTGAGGCGCGAACATCGGGTTGATTGTCATCTGGTAACCGCCAGCGCCGACAGATTCAACTTGAGTTGGACTGCCGTTTCTGTCCCGGCGCCACCATTGAGCCATCGAAGACTCAGTGGCAGTTGTAATTATTGAAAACAAAATTGCCAAATACGTTACTCTTTGGAGCAGATTGGATTTCGGATTCATAAAAATACCTGGTTTTCTCTTATTTCCTGTTTTTATAAGTATGAACGTTATCAGGGGGATTGACGTATAGTAAAGAATGATTAAAATGTCTTCACTTTCAGTCTTAGTATTTTAGCATATAAAAAATAAAAGAATACCCCCGATTTAGTAAATCGAGTTGATATATAATCATTTATTTTAGAGATAACCTTGATAATCGACAAAACCCTCCCATTCCCTCTATACAGAGAAATAGCGCTAAACGCAGAATTCACCCAAACGTTACAAACGCTTCGGGTTGGAAAATCTGTGTCTATAGACGGAACGTCCGTTCCGGTCAGCGCCGCTATCGTCGGAACGCTGCTGTCTGAAAGCCAGAAGTCGGAAAAGAAGCCGGGCAGGGGAGCGTCAGGTTTGACAAACCGCCTGTCAAAAAATTCAACGGACTCAAGCGGTCAAGTCGCCGGACCGATTCTGGTTCTCTGTCCGGACGAAACACAGGCGGATAACTTCTGTATGGACTTGTCGACTTTTTCCGAGCTTTCCGGATTTAAGGTTTCTCCGCTTCGGTTGGCGATTTGCGATCCGTTCAACTCGGAATCGGCGGAAGCGTCGGGCGCGTTCGGTTACAGAATCAAGGCTCTTAAAGCTCTGGACGGTTACCAGCCAGGCAAGCCTGCCCCGCTGATTGTCGGTACGCTGCAGAGCATTTTGCTCAAAACGCCTGCCAGGCAAACTCTTTCCAGTCAAACGATTCATCTGGCGGTCAACGACGTTTATGACCTCAAAGATTTAATCACAGCGTTGTCCCGAAAGTCGGAAAACGGCTTTCATCGGGTTCCGATTGTCGTTCAGCCGGGCGAGTTCTCCGTTCGCGGCGGTATCGTTGACGTCTACCCGCTGGACGCTGACAATCCGATTCGAATTGAGTTCTGGGATAATATAATTGAGTCGATTCGCTCTTTTGAAGTCTCCAGTCAGCGAAGTCTGGAAAGAATGTCAGACGTTGAAATCACCATTTCGACGTCCAGCGAGTTGAATCCGGAAAAGACGGCGCAGATGGATAAATTTACAGATCATCTGCCGCCCAATACTATAATTATTTATATTGAACCCGTTGAGTGCGAAAACAACGCTCGAAAATTTCTTGGCGCTCAGGAAAGTCTGCTTTCCCATTGGCGAAAGATGGAAAAGATGTTTGCCGGCGGGATGCCTGACCCGCTGTCGCCGTCCGCGCCAAATGTTGAAATTGCCGACTTGTACTGGCAAACAGCACAAATTGCGAACGATCTGTTCCGCTTCCCGATGGTTCAGATGGGGGCGTTTGCATCCATGCCGCTGGACTTCGTCTGGCATTTCAATATGGAAACCGTCGAGCAGTTCAGCGGGGAAATGAACCGCATTTTACAGCAGTTTGATTCCGCCGCCGCAGGACAGGAAGTGCATCTGCTGTGCGCCACCGCAACGGAAGTGCAGCGATTGTCAGACCTGTTCTCCGAAACGCAAACGGCAAAAGAAGGACGGCTGCTGTTCCACGTCGGATTGATTTCCAGCGGATTTCGGCTTCTGTTCTCTTCCCGATCTGACGGCGTTCGGCAGACAATTCTATCAGCAGACAATCTTTTTTTGCGCGCGACGATTAAGCGAACGGTTTCCAATCGGCGTCTGAGCAAGGCAATCGACTCGTTTTCCGAGCTGAGCATTGGAAGTCGGATCGTTGCCATGTCGTTCTGTGTGCCCAGGAGGTGT
>JAZUMX010000084.1:0-3730 GCA_045603865.1 Thermoguttaceae bacterium | reverse complement strand
GGATCGGCGGTGAAAATTCCCAAGTCTGAATAAATCTTTGCGGTTTTGTCGTTGTAATTCCCTGTCGCCAAATGAGCGTAACGGCGAATTCGCCCGTTTTCTCGTCTGATAACCAGCAGGGCTTTGGCGTGCGTTTTCAGACCAACGATGCCGTAAATGACGTTGCAGCCGGCGTTTTCCAGACGTCTTGCCCATTGAATGTTTTGCGACTCGTCGAATCGGGCGCGCAGTTCAACCAGAACCGTAACCTCTTTCCCGTTGAGGGCGGCAGTTTCCAACGCTTTGACAATCGGGGATTTTCCGCTGGTTCGATAAAGCGTCTGTTTGATTGCCAGCACGTCAGGGTCTTCCGCAGCGCGTTCGAGGAAATGAACTACAGGATCAAACTTTTCGTACGGCAGCGAGAGTAAAATATCCCGCCGACGAATTGTTTCCCACATATCCTGGTCTTCTGACGCGTCGAGTAAATCTCGAGGAATTTGAGGCTCCCAATCCGGATCCCGAACCTTGTCAAATACGGACATCCCGGAAAGAACAAACAATGACTTGGCGTCAAGCAGCCCGTCAACGTCAAAGACAAACGATTCCGGTACGTTGAGCGTCTTTTTCAGCCAGGAGCGAATGTCCGGCGGGGCGGACGCCGAAATCTCCAGCCGGACGGCGTCGCGGCTGCGCCGTTCGACAACCGCTTCTTCAATAGCGACGGTCAGGTCGACGATTTCGTCGAAGTCGATTCCCAATGGGTTGTCGCAGACGCGGATGTCGGCGTCGCGCGTAATGCGGAACACCGCGCTGGAATTGACGTTGCATCCAGGGAAAAGAGAACCAATGTTGACCTGAATAACGTCGTCAATCAGGGCAAAATCCGAGACGTCTTTTCCAGAAGGAAGTTTTAAAAACCGAGGCAGCAATTTGGGAATAGGAACAACGCCAATTCGCGATTCCGCTTCCGATTGAGCGTTTGATTGACTTGACGGACTGAAAATTTCGTCCAGCGGTTTTCCTTCTGAAACGAGTTTTCTGTTTGAACTGGCTTGCCGCGCCAGAGACGCCTTTTTCATTCCCGTCAGTTCAACGGCGACAATAAGCTGCAGCCCGGGTATGGTTGGCGCAAGACCTTCTTCGGAGAAATCCTCAAACGCCAGGGGCGTCAGAATCGGCAGAACGTTGTTCTGAAAATAGTCGTAAATGTATTCCTGCTGTTCAAACGTCCATTCCTCCGGACGAAGTATGGTCAGCCCTTCGTGAACCGCTTCGTCGAGAGCGGAAGTAATGGCGTCAGACTGATCTTTCCCCATTTTTTTCGCTCGGAGACTGATGGCGTCCAACTGCTGTGACGGAGTCATGCCGGCGCGGTCTTTGCTTCTCGAACCGGCTTTCTTTTGCTGCATTAAACCGGCAACGCGAATCATGAAGAATTCGTCCAGATTGGAACTGACGATGGCGAGGAACTTCATTCGCTCCGCCAGAGGATTTGACGTATTGAGACCTTCGTCCAGAACTCGCTGGTTGAATTCCAGCCAGCTTAATTCTCTGTTGATAAACTTATCGGAATTTTCAGGAATTTTTGCCATGATTATTAACGGCGTTTTCGCGGGAAAGCGCCGACGCGTATGATGAATAGTTGTCTCGCCTTGTCAATTTGTAACAATAACGAACTGTGTAATTCTGTAATTATGAAATGGAAACGCTTATCGAATCTGATTCATGAGGAAATGCAGCCCCAGAGCGTAATTTCGGACGGCGTCTGTGAATTTGGCGTGTTCGATAGCTGCCTTTCCTGCATGTTCCAAAGAACGGTATTCGTTCCAGACGTTGGCGGCGTCTTGACCGTATTTATTCTGAATTGCTTCCTTCGCTTCCGGACGTACGTCGCTGATGAGTTCAAGCAGCGTTTTAATAAACGCTTCGTCTGGCAGCGCGCTGGTTTTGGTGTATGGTCCCTTGCCGTAGGATTTGTTTTTCAGACTGTCTCCGTTGTTTCTTTTAATCAATGCAGCAACAGACAACCCGATGGCAATGAGTATCGATATAGCGGCGATTATCGCGCCGTATGGTTGACAGAAGGGAATGATGCACAAACCAAACATCAGGAAAATGATTGACAGCGTAATCAGCGATTTGGAAAACGGCTTTTTGATGACGGGAACGGAACTGGCAACCTGTTCTTCAGTGGCGCCGACGGCTTTTTGCGGTCCGAGGTATTTGGCGACAACAACGGTGATGTTGTCCGGACCGCCTCGAAGAATAGCCAAATCGCGCAGCGTTTCGACTGCCTCCGCAGGGGAAAGCGTGTAAAGAATCTTGCCGATTTCGTCGTCCTTGACCTGTCCGGAAAGACCGTCGCTGCAAAGTAAATACGTATCGCCCGGCTTGAGCGGGAAAGGACCCTCGATATCCGGCGTAACTTCAGGATGAACGCCCAGACAGCGTGTGATGTAATTTTTCGGAACCTGATCAGTGAGCGTTTCCCCATTTTGGCGAGCCAGCGCCTGCATTTCCCAGACGAGTGAATGGTCGAAAGTCATTTGCTCTATGACGTTTCCCCGCAGACGATAACAGCGGCTGTCGCCGACGTGCCCGATCAGCGCGCCGTCAGGCAAAAACAGAAACGAACAGCAGGTTGTTCCCATGCCGCGAAAATCGTCGCTGCTGTTGCCGCGTTTATGAATCAAATCGTTTGTTTCGATAATGGAAGTTCGTAACGCCTCTGAAGGAATCAGATCGATTTTCTTTTTGTAAGACATCGGCACAGAATCCGCCGCCAGTTTGCTGGCAAGTTCTCCTGCGGCGTTGCCGCCCATGCCGTCTGCAACAAGGAACAGGTGTCCGCGAGAATTCCATTCTTCCTGGCTGGAAGCGGGAACGACGGCGTAGTTGTCCTGATTGTTTGTACGGCGCAGACCAATGTCTGTACACGCCGCGAAGTCAAGACAGTTTGACCAAATACTGCCGGTGTTTTTACTGTTTTTAGGTAAATTCATGGAAAATTGCTCTGGAACTATTTTAAAAAATTCGCTATTATCCTCCACAGGATTATACTATTTCCTACGTTTATTATACACATCGTCAAGTAAAAATAAAGGCTCCCCGGGGCGGTATTGCCAGGATTTATGAAAATGTTCATAAAAAAATGTCCTGCCGTTTGTCTTATGTTACTGACATTATCTATCTTGTCAGCGTGCGGTTGTGTGCACAGACGAATGACGATTACCTCTGATCCTCCTGGAGCGACCGTTTTTATTGATAACCACGAGATTGGGAAAACGCCTGTTTCTCATGATTTTACGTATTATGGAACGCGCAATTTCCGGCTGGAAAAGGACGGTTATGAGACTGTTAACGAGCTGAGAGACATAAAGGCTCCATGGTATCAAGTTCCGCCGTTTGACTTCTTTTCGGATAATTTTGCAGGAAGAGATATTAACGATCATCGATATTTTAATTTTCAGCTCCGTCATCGTCCGGAAGAGAGCGAAAACGATATTATTTCGCGCGGTTTGGAACTGAAAAATTATCAGGCGCCTGTCAGCGCTGGATCGCCTCAGGGACCATACAATCCAGGATCGATACCCCCGGTTGATTATTCTGGAGCGGGACCGTACACGCCCGACCCGGTGCAGCCACCGGAATACGATCCGTATATTGGCGCAGAGCCGGGTTCGTACCCGCCGCCATCGCAGAACAATTCGTCTCTTCAGGATTATCCCAACAATTACTATCAGACGCC
>JAZUMX010000083.1:0-2460 GCA_045603865.1 Thermoguttaceae bacterium | reverse complement strand
CCGCTTGGCCTCCGACTTCGTTTCTATGGATCTGGAGTTGATCGACGACGGTCTGAAAGCCAAAATCCTCGACGTTCACGTTATCGGTTCCAGCGCGGACTACTCTGCTCTTGTTGGAAAAGTATTCAACACGACCGACTTGATCGGTTTTGCCAGTTCCAGCAGTTCAACCGGAAAGTTTTCTTACGTAGACAACGTTCAGCTTATCGTTCGCGAAGCGGCAACGCCTGAACTGTGGAATCAGAAGTTTGAACAGTACAAGGCGGACTACATTGAAGCCGCCGGTCCCGATTTGGCAGCGGCAACGTCGTTCCGTGGAGAAAACGGAACTGTTGTTCCCGGTACGACAATGGATATTATCGATTCGAAGTCAGCCGACAACGTCTGGATAAACCGCGGTCAGGGTAACGGCAAATGGAATTTGGACGGCTCTCGCTCTGGCATTCCTCAGTTTACGATTATCGATAACCAAGCCAAAACAAGCTCCAATTCCGGCATTGCTGCTGACTGGGACAAGTCGGAAGTTAATTCAATGCAGTTGTCCGTTGACCTGAAAATGGGATCCTTGACTGGCGGCGAATTGGATATAGCCCGTGGTTTGGGTTTGGGCTTTTATGACGCTGATTTTGGAACGGACGTTGGCGAAGTTGGTCGCGGATTTTCCGGCATCGTTGTTTCTCCCAATGGGGGATTGTACTATTATGAAAATTCACAAGACAACGGTTTATCTTATACAACCCCAATCGCCTTTGGCGGTTCCTTTGATAAAAACGAATGGTATACCCTGACGATGAATCTGGACTTCTTCCAGGAAGACGGCAAACTGATGGCGACTCTGGCTGACGTTTCTCTCTCCGGTTCAACCGCCGACTACTCCGACCTGATTGGAAGCGTCTTTAGTACAACTGACTTGATTGGTCTGCTGTCATCCAGCGCCACCAGCTGGGATTACTTCGGTACTTTTGACAACTTCAGCATGAGCAAGACCGTACCGGAACCGTCGACTTGGGCGCTGCTGATTCTCGGCGCCGCCGGTTTGCTGTACTGGCGGAAACGCGGAAAGTGATAGTAATTTCGGGGAGTGCGGCGCCCTTAGGCGCCGCCTTGTCCAAAGCCCCGACCAATCCCTCGTTGATGCTAACCATCTACCAGAGGCGCGGATAATATACGCGATCCGGAAACGTTTTTGATTCCGCATAGTTTTCTCTTCCCTCGCTGGTTAAAGCGACGGCAAGCCGTCGCACTCCAAAAGCTGTTAATTTCTGCCGTCTATGCAGAAAAGTTTGGTTTTTCTTAAGAAATATCAATAATTGACTCTTGAAACCTCTTTTATTATCCATCAAAATAGTGTAAAATTAAAAAGGTACATCTAAACAGGTTAGCTGTACAGCAAATCGGATTTATAAAGGATTTATCCAAAAGGACGAACAGGTTACATTTGTGATAGATCTTTTGAATTGTCATTTTCATTGAAGTAATTTACAGAAGGAGAATTTCATGGCTAATTTACCGGACTTCATTACCAGTAATACGCCGGTGTCGAAAGACGATCGTATTTCCTGGGCGAAAGGCATCGCGCCCGCTTACGCAGGCATTATGCTTTGGTACGCATTTTGGCAGGCTCTTGTTAATTTGGGTAATGCAAATGACGCCTCTGCGGCGATTCTGTCACAGGGCGTGGGCGTTGCGCTGGCTGCTTTGGCGGCTGCGGCGGCAATCTGCTTTATCTTCTTTTATTACGTACCGGGCATGCTGGGCATGACAACCGGGCGTCCGCTGTCGGTTGTCGGTACGAGCGTTTTCGGCGCCCGAGGCGGATTCATTCTTCCGGGCTTTTTGATGGGTTTGCTTCAGTTCGGGTGGTTGTCTGTCAACGCGACCTTCGCATCCATTCTGTTGTGGCAATGCTTCAAAGGCGATTTTAACACGGAATTTACTGTAATTGTTCAGGATAAGCTGTTCTGGGGAATTGCGGTTGCCTTTATTATTCTGGCAGTCTTCATGGCGTACAAGGGAATGAAGCTCGTTGGATTTATCGGACAGTACGCTGTTCTGGTTCCTATCGCCGCCATGATTCTTCTCCTTATCCCAACGTTCAAAGGCGTAAGCAACTTCGACCCGACAAAGGTTGGCGGCGCTTCCGCGAGTATCGAAGAAGCTGCTCCCGCTGAGGTAGCTCCGGTTGAACCCGCCGCCGGTCAGGACGCTGCTTCCACAGCTGAACAAGTTGTTGCCGACGTCAAAGCTGACGCCGCCGCTGTTGCAGAAGAAGTTAAAACAGCCGCTCAGGACGCTGCCGCCGCTGTCAAAGAAGGCGCTGCCAAGGTTGAAGAAGCTGCCGCTGCTGCGCCGGCAGAACCTATGACGACGCTGGCGATTTTCCTTGGCGTTATTGCTTATATTACCGGGTTCTTCGCGACCGCAGGCGCCGCTGGCGTTGACATCTCCTCAAACGCTCGG
>JAZUMX010000082.1:0-2494 GCA_045603865.1 Thermoguttaceae bacterium | reverse complement strand
ACGCATGGATCGCAAATTTGTTCTAAAACTAAACTATTATTTTTCTGAAATTGTTAAATTATCAAACTTATTTTTCGGGATTGACCGGATTTTGCGCGTCGTTTTCGACAGCGTTCTGACTGGATTTATTGACGTCAATCCATTTTGGACAAAAAATCGTTGCAATAAACAGCAATGAAACGCTAACGACCAGCAGGGAATCCGCAATGTTGAAGTTGGGCCAGGGCCAGTCGCCGATCATGACCAGAATCCAGTCTCGAACGGCGTAAACGGGCTGACCGACTTCGTGCAGTTCGCCGGGATAGTTCCAAATCAAGTGATGAAGCCCTATCCGGTCGTACAGGTTTCCCAGAATTCCCGCCGTCATCATGCCGGCAATAACCGTTATAAACCGGGATTGGGCGCCGCGAAACCACGTCAACCAGGCAATCAGGAAAGCGATAGCCAAAAACGACATGACGGTAAACAGGGGAATCATTCCCTGCCCCATGCCAAACAGCGCGCCCTCGTTGAGGCTGGTTTGGAATCCGACTACGTTGTCCCACAGCCACCAGACAGACGTCATTTTGGACTCCGTCGGCTCTGGAGGAAAGTATTCTCCCGGCATTCCCAGCTTGTCGAAAACCAGCCATTTGGAATACAAATCCGCCGCCACGCCGCCTGCCGCAACAGCGGCAAAAAGCGCGTATCTCGACAGCGGAATCGGCGAAGACGCCAGGACTTGTTTTTCGGAACTCATATATAATACAGCGATACTTCTCGGTTTGTTTAATTCAACTTTCTGTACTATACACTATATTAGAGTATTATGCAATAGCGTTTTCGGGAAATATCGACAAAGGGAGCGCTACAAAATTTTCCAGAGCTCAATAGAGTTTTCTGAAGAGAAGAAGCGTCTGGAATAATACGTCGCGATAGCGACAGCGGACTTTAGTCCGCTCAGTCCCGAAGGGACGACATCTCTATAACCGGCGGTTTCAACCGCCGGCAGGAAAAAAAGATAATAGAATATCGACAAATACGCTTTTCCTCCACCTATTGATTCTTTCTGACGTCTCTGTATAATACAATAAATTGTTTAGATCAATATAACTCTACTAAACGAATCGAGGCTGCCATGGATAATCCCCCTGTTCCGACAAAGTTTTCCTATAAAGTTACCGACCAGCTGTACGCGTCTGAATACCCGATTATGGTCTACGACGTCGATTCCAGCGAAAAGCTGGCGGCGATGATCGAGTTCGGAATCACCGACTTCATCGACCTGACGGAGCCGGGCGAGTTGCATCCGTATGAGCAGTTTCTGCCGGAAAACGTTCGTCGATGGTCGTTCCCCATTCGCGACATGAATCCCCCGCCGAGTCCGGAATACATGAACAACATTCTCGTCAAGATTAACGAACTCATAGCAGACGGGCGCGTCGTTTGCGTCCACTGCTGGGGCGGAATGGGGCGCACCGGCTCGGTTATCACCTGCTGGCTGGGTAAAACGAATCAATGGGACTTCGCCCAAACCCGGAAATATCAGCTGCAGCTCTGGAGAACGAACCCAAAATCCCAAAGAACGCCGCAGTTGATGAACGAAACTCAAGTTGAATTCCTGCGTCAGTATCTGGACGGCAAAAAAGATTAGCTGTCCGCTCTACAGCGCTGTTACAAGAATATGAACCGCCGTAATAAAGTTGAGCGTTAGAATCAGCGGGATAAAGACCTTTTCCGGAATGAGCAGGAACAGACGCCGCCCGATGATCGCGCCCAGCGCCAAGCCCGGCAGGAAAATCAGCGTCAGCCAGAACGTTGTCGGGGTGATAATCTGCGCTTGCGCGGCGTCAAACCCCATGTGAGTTTTAATCGCCGTCGCGGCAATAAGCAGCGGGATTTTTGTTATATTCATATACAGCGTAAAAACAGACGACGTCCCCATGTACTTCTGTTTGTCTAAATCCTGAGAGGCAAAAAAGGCGGAAATAACCGGTCCCGCCGCATTGCCCAGCATGGTCGTCAGCCCCGCCATGACGCCGCAGAACCAGCCAAAAAGCCGCGTCCTGGAAATCGCCGTCCAGCCGAACTGCTTTCGGGCGAATTCAAACAGCAATATGCTCACCGCCAAAATGCCAACGGTCAGTTTGAACTGAGCGTTCTCCATGACGCATATAACGCCCATGCCCAAAATCAGCCCGACAAGCAGCGGCGGAAAGATTTTGTGGAGAATCCCCCGCTGACGATCTCGACCGTAATACCAGCAAGCCGCCAGGTCGCCGATTATCAACAGCGGCACAACCGCCCCAGACGCGAACATCTCATGTCCGGCAAAGGTTGAAATCATCAACAGCGACCCGAACATGCCCAGCCCGGGAACCCCCGTTTTGGCAATTCCCAGCAGCATGGCGGCGATTGACCCCAGCAGAATTATCGTAAACGTCAGCTCCATTATGAGAAATGAATCTATAAAAAAGCGGGAGTTTCCTCCCGCATTCTAAGATCGTTACGCTTG
>JAZUMX010000081.1:0-2571 GCA_045603865.1 Thermoguttaceae bacterium | reverse complement strand
CCCTTAACGAGGCTTGCGGAAAGTTGTTTGAGTTCCGGATAATCGACGTCGTATGGCGTCCCCACGACGTTGTTTTTTCGTTCTGTCTCCCCATCGCCAAATTTATTGGATACAAACCCCATTTCCGACCCCGGCAGCCATTGGGCGTACGTCGTCCACGTTAAAAACCATAATCGGTCAAAATCAGAAAACCAAACGGGTTGCATGGGAATTTATAGGGGTTGATTGTTTTAGGTATTTATTATTGAATCATCGTATATGCTCCACAGTTCGTTTACCTGTCTGAAGTCCCAACGACCAAACGAACCTAAATTGTTGACGCCGGGAACCCAATAGGTGAGCATCGTGTCGCGTTTCGCCTTGTCGTCGTCTTCCAGGAGTCCTTTAATTTCTACGACCACGTGGAGCGGGTCGTCTTTTCCGTGCCCGTCGTCCATGAGAACGATAAAGTCCGGCAGATAAATCTTTCTCTCTCCGCCGTATTCGTAGGGAACTTCAAACCCGATTCCGTGGTTGCGAACGTACGCCAGAACCCGGTCGTCTCTTTCCAACTGCTGACAAAACTGCATTTCCCAGTTGCTGTCGCAGATGGCGTAATTGAGATGGCATTTATTGGGATTGGTTTTCCATCGGTGTTTTTTCGAGGTTATAAAATGAACGCCTGTCGTTGTACCAACGGGATTATACGGCGACAAAATCGCGTGAATTGACGGGTCATCACTGGCGCGGGATATTGCTTTAACGATTCGTTCGCACGCCAAGTCCGCCAACGTCCGATAGATCAACATGCCCGGTATGGTTCCGCCCTTGCATTTCAAATAACCCTCAAACCATTGATGAACGATCTTTTTAACGGAGCCGTACAGGCTGATGGGGATTGCCTTGCCCGGATCTCGCAAATAGCTTTCCAACAAATACTTTGTAAGATAAAACTCAATGCTTGTCGGACGAGCAGACTCAATATCTTTGAGAGACAGTTCGACTTCCTCCCCGACAATGCCCGCGTTTTGCGTCAACGTTGGACCTGTCATTTCCGGTGTGAGTTCCAAATAGGAATCCTCTGTAAACTCAGCGGAAAGATTTATCGACGGCAGCGGCGTTCTGTAACCGTCAACGCGGGGGAACCGAATTTCACAACTCGCCCGTTCCGGCAGCGCTTTGACTGTAACCGTGTCTGCCGGGGGCTGCGGCGGGGCAATTGTCGGCTTGCCGGCAAAGTCAAAGGGAATGCCGAAGATGTCAGCGTACTCGACGTTAAACAGCCCCTGGTCATTGGTTTCGTAGGATTGTCTTCGCAAGGCGCGACCGATAACCTGTTCGCATAACAGCTGAGTTCCAAACGCTCGAATGCCGCAAATGTGCGTAACGGTGTTTGCGTCCCAACCCTCGGTGAGCATGGAAACCGAAACGACGCAGCGAACGGACTCGCCCAGCGTTCCCGGTTTGCCGACGGTGTTCATGACTTCGCGGAGAATGTCCTCGTCGGTGATGTTTTGCGCTCTGCTGACGTCTCCGGTTCGTTCGACAATCTCCCGCTTAAAGCGTTCTATTTCTTCCTGCGCCGCCGCTTTGAATTCTTTGGAAATCTCAACGCCGGAGTCCAACTGCTGGGAATCGACCAGAATCGTGTTCGGTTTGCTTAGCGGCGTTCCGTCTTCCGTAAAATTGCGAAACAGCGTAAAATGACCGTTCATAAAAGGTCGATTATTGTTTTCGTCCGGCGGGAGGAAATAACCGGATACGTATTTGTAAACCAGTTCTGAAATGGCGGTGTTTTGGCACACAATAATAAAGCACGGAGGAACCGGGGATCGCGCCAGCGCCCACAGATTAAACGTATCGTTGTAATGTTTATAAAGAACGTCCAACGCTGTGAGCAGTTTAACCGGCAGTCGCCCCGGGTCGAGATCGCCGGCTTTTGCCCGGGATATTTTCGGCATGTCTTTCCGAATCGTCGCCCAGATGTTGCGATACTGCGGCATGTCGGAACTGGCGATGTTCTCTGCAACCGGGACGCGTGGCAGTTTGACAATCCCGCATTCAATCGCGTCCATAAGCGAGAAGTCCGAAACCGTCCACGGGAAAAGCGTTCCTTCCGCGTAGCCTGACCCCTGCAGGAAAAACGGCGTTGCGGACAAATCGACAACGCGAATCAAGTCCAACCGCTGAGCAACCGAACGAAGCCCGGAAATCCAGACTCGCGCCGCTTCGTTGTTCTTTTCGGACTCGTCCTCGTCTTTGTTTTTGGCGGGCGTTTCCTCGTCGCCGTCGAGAATGTCCGGCTTTTGCCCGTAACAGTGGTGAGCTTCGTCGTTGAGAACCATGACGCGTTTCATTCCCAACAGTTCAGGCATGATTCTTTGTAACGCCTGTCCCTCCGTTTCGGTGGTTTGAAGCGGCTGGTCGTCCGTCCTTCCCAAGAGAAGATTTTTTGTCCCGGTCGACAGATTGAGCTTTTCCCGAAGAATAAAAGCGTGGTAGTTTGTGATAACGATTCTCGCCTGTTTGACTTCCGAGAGCATGTCCGGCGGAACGAGTTCCCGCTTTTGATAGTAGGAGTCCGGGTCGTTG